>JAKIVC010000001.1 GCA_021647245.1 Gammaproteobacteria bacterium | reverse complement strand
AGGCCGGGTACCGTTTTCCCGGTAGCAGTTACGGTGATACCAAATTGACCGAGAATCTGCAGTTCGAAAAATTATTTCCCCTGTCTGCCGAACTGATTGCTCGTCCATATACAAATACCAAATCTGGCTCAACTGAAATACGCGCTATCCACGAAGGCGAACTCTATATTGGTGGTGAGATTACCACCTTAGTTGGTGTCCGGTTTCATTAAGCCACTACAGTTTTTGAAGTTTAAGCATTTCTGCTCGATTGCAAAAACGTTATCAACGCAATGTCCGGGATGGTTGAGTGCATCGTTAATCAAACTTGGATATAGGCGTGTCTTCGTGCCATTATTCACCTTGGCCTCCGGTTGGTTTTGGGTGTTGAGTGCCTATATTATAATCCTCCGCGAGCTCTCTTTATTTTGTCTATCAACTTAGTTGTGTAATGTTTTTGCTTGGGCTTGAACCCCGAAACGTGAGTTTGTAGCTATTCAAAGTATTCACTTTTTATCTCAACGCTTGGTTACTTTTGCACTCAATTGGCCACATATGCCCTATATGTTCCCTCTTTGTGTGCGAAAATACCTCGATTTGAGAAAAAATATAAATACGCTGAGTAGTTACTTTTGTTCAATGCCTAATACGCCTAACTTTACATTAAAATAAGGTTTCCAAGTGAGTTTGAAGCTTCTGCGTTCTGCGGCCACAGTGAGTGCTGTGACGATGATATCCCGGGTGCTTGGTTTTGTGCGGGATATATTGATCGCCCGCCTTTTTGGCGCGGATGCGGGTACCGATGCTTTCTTAGTGGCGTTTAAGGTTCCCAATTTTTTACGTCGACTGTTTGCTGAAGGGGCGTTCTCTCAAGCCTTTATTCCGGTGCTATCAGAGTATAAAGAAGCACGGGGCAAAGAGGCGGTGCGCGAGTTGGTGCAGCGCACGGCGGGTACCTTGGGTGGTGTGCTTTTTCTGGTTAGTCTGCTGGGTGTGATTGCGGCACCCCTGCTTATTTTATTGTTTGCCCCCGGTTTTGCTGGTGATGAATATAAGCATGCACTTGCGTCAGATATGTTGATGCTGACGTTTCCCTATATCTTTTTTATCTCGCTGGTGGCGCTGGCGGGGGGGGTATTAAATACATTTGGTCGTTTTGGGGTGCCCGCATTCACCCCGGTATTCCTTAATTTGAGCCTGATAGGCTGTGCGGTGTGGCTTGCGCCCCACATGCAGGAGCCGATTACCGCCCTTGCTTGGGGTGTGTTGATTGCCGGTGTTGTCCAGCTGTTGTTTCAAATCCCCTTTTTGATGCGGCTGGGTGTCTTTGGCATGCCCAAATGGGGTGCTCAGGATGAGGGTGTGAAGCGGATAATGACATTGATGATTCCGGCTATTATCGGGGTCTCGGTGGTTCAGATTAACCTGCTGTTTGATACCATCATCGCCTCTTTTTTAGTGACCGGCAGTGTCTCCTGGCTCTACTACTCAGATCGTCTGGTGGAGTTTCCCCTCGGTGTATTTGGCATCGCGCTGGCCACTGTCGTGTTGCCAATGTTATCAAAGCAGGTGGCCCGTGAAGATGAAGATGGTTTTTCAGAGACCATGGATTGGTCGCTGCGCTGGGTGTTTTTGATTGCCGTTCCCGCAACACTGGGTTTGGTCATGATGGCGGGGCCGATACTGGCGACACTGTTTTATTATGGTGCGTTTAATGCGAAAGATCTTGAAATGGCGAGCTTGAGCATGATGGCATACGGTAGTGGGTTGTTGGGCTTTATCTTGGTTAAGGTGCTGGCCCCCGGTTTCTATGCTCGCCAAGATACCAAAACACCGGTAAAAATAGCGATTAAAGCGGTCGTGATTGGTATGGGGCTGAATGTGGTGTTTGTGGTACCGATGGTGTGGTTTGATATTGCAGGTGCCCACGCGGGGCTGGCACTGGCGACAGCCTGTACGGCATTTATTAATGCGGGCTTGCTCTACTATTTTTTGCGTAAAGAGAAAATTTTTGTACTGCAAAGTGGCTGGAAAAGTTTTCTGCTGAAGGTGGCGGCAGCGGCACTGGTTATGAGCGTGTTGCTCTATTTTTATTCGCCAGGCCTTGAGCAGTGGATGGCTTGGGGTGGCTGGCATCGTGCAGGGTGGTTGCTTTTCTGGGTGGTGGCGGGTATGGCAAGCTACTTTGCAACCCTGCTATTGTTGGGTGTTCGGGTTAAAGATCTACTGGGGCGGCCAAAAAACAGCATTTCAGACGGTTAAAGTGACGCTTGGGGTTAAGTTGTAGTGGCCGCAGCTGTTATACTCGCTTTTTATTTTTATCGATTGGATTTTACCCAAGTATATGGAGCTGATTCGAGGATTACATAATCTACGTGATCGACATCACGGTTGCGTGTTAACGATTGGTAATTTTGATGGCGTGCATCTTGGTCACCAGTCGGTGTTGGGGCGCTTGGCCGAGAAAGCGGCTGAGCTGGGCTTGCCTGCTACGGTGATGATTTTTGAACCCCAGCCACAAGAGTTTTTTGCACCTTGCGATGCCCCAGCGCGGTTGAATCGGCTGCGTGAAAAATTGATGTCATTCACCCGTTATGCAGTCGACCGTGTGGTTTGCATCCATTTTGATGAAAAATTCTCTGAAATGACGGCTGAGCAGTTTATTGATCTGCTGGTGCATAAGCTGGGTGTTCGTTATCTTGTGGTGGGCGATGATTTTCGTTTTGGACACCAGCGACAAGGGGGGTTCTCAATGTTGCAGCGTGCCGGGCGTGATCATGGCTTCGAAGTGGTCAATATGCACACCTGTAATATTGATCAGAGTCGCATTAGCAGTACTCGTCTGCGAGAGTTTTTGCAACAGGGTGATCTGCAAAAGGCCAAAAGGCTGTTAGGTCGTCCCTATCGAATGTGTGGGCGTATTGCCCATGGCGATAAACGTGGCCGCCAGTTGGGGTTTCCCACGGCAAACGTACACCTGCACCGTCTTTCAGTTCCATTGCAAGGGGTGTTTGCGGTGGAGGTGTTCGGCCTTGAGGGAGAGCCGCTGGCAGGCGTGGCTAATATTGGCACTCGCCCCACAGTGGGTGGTTGCCACCCCATTTTGGAGATACATCTGCTGGACTTTTCCCGGGATATTTATGGCCGTTATGTCCAGGTTGATTTTCTGTGCAAAATACGCCAAGAGCAGCGCTTTGACTCACTGGATGCGTTGAAAACGCAGATTAATCGTGATGTCACGACGGCAAAAACATTTTTTAGTAATCACCACCAGCCTATTGAGCTGGGTGCATAAAGCGTTTAAAGAGAGATGGATGTGAGCGATTATAAACCAACCTTGAATTTACCAAAAACAGATTTCCCGATGCGCGGCAATCTGGCCAATCGTGAGCCTGAGTTTCTTAAGCGCTGGGCGGCTCAGGATCTTTATGCAAAGCAGCGATCTGCCGCGCAAGGGCGACCTAAGTTTATTCTGCATGATGGCCCGCCCTATGCTAATGGCGATATTCACATTGGTCATGCGGTTAACAAGGTGCTGAAAGATATTATTATCAAATCCAAGGCGATGAGCGGTTTTGATGCGCCCTTTGTGCCGGGATGGGATTGTCATGGATTGCCGATTGAGTTAATGGTTGAAAAAAAGGTGGGTAAAGCGGGCCACAAGGTGGATGCGAAAACGTTCCGCCAGAAGTGTCGCGAATATGCCGCCAAGCAGGTGAATGGTCAGCGTGAAGATTTCAAACGCCTGGGCATCTTTGCCGAGTGGCAAAACCCTTACTTGACCATGGATTTCAAATTTGAATCCGATATTATCCGCGCACTGGGCAAAATTGTTGAAAACGGCCACCTACACAAAGGCTCCAAGCCAGTTCACTGGTGTGTTGACTGTGGCTCTGCACTAGCGGAGGCAGAGGTGGAGTATGAAGATAAAACCTCACCCGCGATTGATGTGCGCTTTAGTGTGGTTGATGATGCTGATTTTATGAGTCGCTGTAGCCATGTAGAGGGTCATGAAGGGCATGGGCCAATATCGACCGTTATTTGGACCACAACACCGTGGACATTGCCGGCTAATCAGGCGGTATCCCTCAATCCAGAGTTTGAGTATGCGGTGGTGCAGACACCAAATGAGCGCCTGTTGCTAGCAGAGAGCTTGCTGAAAGATGTGATGGCTCGTTATGAGATAGATGAGTACCGTGTGGTGGCGTATTGCAAGGGGTCCGATTTAGAGGGTATTAAGTTACAACACCCGTTCAGTGACCGCGAAGTGCCGATTATTCTGGGTGACCATGTAACATCTGAGGCGGGTACTGGGGCGGTGCATACCGCGCCAGGCCATGGGCAGGACGACTATGTGGTGGCATCACGATATGGCCTGGCGGTGGTTAATCCGGTGGGTGGTGATGGTAAGTTTTTACCTGATACAGAATACTTTGCGGGTCAGCATGTTTTTAAAGCCAACGACAGCGTGTTAGAGCTGTTAAAAGCGAAGGGGAAGTTGATGCGTGCTGAGGCGTTACGTCATAGCTACCCTCACTGCTGGCGGCACAAAACACCGATTATTTTTCGCGCCACGCCGCAGTGGTTTATCAGTATGCAGCAAAATGGTCTGCGTGATACTGCGCAAGACGAAATCCAGAAAACAGAGTGGCTGCCTGAGTGGGGCAAAGCGCGTATTGAAGGGATGGTGAATAACCGTCCTGATTGGTGTGTCTCCCGCCAGCGCACCTGGGGTGTGCCGATTGCACTTTTTGTACATAAAGAGAACCAGTCGTTACACCCGGATAGTGCCAAACTGATTGAGCAGGTTGCCCTTCGTGTTGAAGCGCAGGGGATCGAAGCTTGGTTTGAAATGGATGCGGCTGAACTGCTGGGCGAAGAGGCCGCTCAGTATGAAAAAGTGACCGATACCCTCGATGTCTGGTTTGATTCAGGGGTGACTCACCATGCCGTGCTGGCGCGCCGCGAGGCGTTGGCTTATCCGGCAGACCTCTATTTGGAAGGTTCAGACCAGCACCGTGGTTGGTTTCAATCATCACTGTTGACCTCTGTGGCTATCAACGGCCAGGCACCCTATAAATCGGTGCTGACCCATGGTTTTGCGGTGGATGCCAAAGGGCAGAAGATGTCCAAATCTAAAGGCAATGTGGTGGCACCGCAAAAAGTGGTCAATAACCTCGGTGCCGATGTACTACGGTTGTGGGTTGCCGCGACAGATTATCGTGGTGAAATGACTGTCTCCGATGAGATTCTCAAGCGGACTTCAGATACTTACCGCCGGATTCGTAACACCGCGCGTTTTCTGCTGGCGAACCTGAATGGTTTTGATCCGGCTACCGATATGCTGAAACCTTCAAAGATGATCGCACTGGATCGCTGGGTGATTGACCGCACGGCTCAGCTGCAGCTTGAGCTGCAGGATGCTTATGATAAATATGAGTTCCATCATATCTACCAGAAAGTGCAAAACTTCTGTTCAATCGACATGGGCTCGTTCTATCTGGATGTAGTGAAGGATCGCCAATATACGACCCAAGCAGATTCCAGAGCCCGCCGCAGCTGCCAGACCGCGCTCTATCACGTGGTGGAGGCGCTCTCTCGCTGGCTGGCTCCCATATTGAGCTTTACCGCTGAAGAGATTTATCAGCACATTCCGGGTAAGCGAAGTGAAAGTATTTTTCTGGAGCAGTGGTACCTTCTCCCCGAGACCGGTGAGCAGGTGATGGGTAGTGAGTTTTGGAGCCAGGTGATTGCCATCCGCGAGGCCGTGACCAAGGCGCTGGAACCCCTGCGTGAATCGAAAGCCATTGGCTCATCACTGGATGCCGAGGTTGACCTTTACTGTGGCCGAGAAATTTATGATCGACTTGCTCAGCTTGATGACGAACTCCGTTTTGCGCTGATTACCTCCTATGCCCGTATTCATACCACAGAGACAATACCCAGCAACTCAATCCATATCACCTTGGAGAGTAATGATGAGCTGTGGATTGTGACGAAAGCGTCTACACATGCTAAGTGTGGGCGCTGTTGGCACCACCGTGAAGAGGTGGGGAGCCACGCTGAACACCCAGAGCTGTGCAGTCGTTGTATTGAGAATGTGGCGGGTGATGGGGAGCAGCGCCGATATGCTTAAGTGGCTATGGTTAACGGCGGCGATTTTTGCACTGGACCTGGCGACTAAATTTTGGGTGTCCGGCGCACTGTCACTCTATGAAGTGATTCCGGTGAACTCTTTTTTCAATATTGTACTGGCGCACAATAGCGGTGCCGCTTTTAGCTTTTTGGCAGATGCTGGTGGCTGGCAACGCTGGTTTTTTACGGCTATTGCGCTGCTGGTCAGTGTTGTCATTGTGGTGTGGCTTAAGCGCCTTCCGGTTAATGAGAAGCTTCAGGCTGTTGCACTGGCCTCCATACTGGGTGGTGCGCTGGGTAATGTGTTTGATCGGATTGTACATGGATATGTAGTTGATTTTCTTGATTTTCATTATAAAAGTTATCACTGGCCCGCCTTTAATGTGGCCGACATGGCGATTATGATGGGCGCAGCCCTGCTCATTTGGCACACTATTTTTTGCCAGCAGCCAGCAGAAAAGAGCGATGCTAAATAGTCGATGCTTTTGCAACAACCCCCATTTGATTAGGTAACAAACAATGAAAGTCATTCTCGCTAACCCTCGTGGTTTCTGTGCCGGTGTCGACCGCGCCATCGAAATAGTCGAAAAGGCACTGGAAATCTATGGTGCGCCGACCTACGTGCGCCACGAGGTGGTGCATAATCGTTTTGTGGTTGAGAGCCTGAAGGCAAAAGGGGCGGTATTTGTTCAGGAGGTGGATCAGGTGCCGGATGATAATCTGGTAATCTTCTCGGCCCATGGTGTTTCGCAGCAGGTGCGCAAAGAGGCAAAACAGCGTGGTTTACGGATTTTGGATGCCACCTGCCCGCTGGTTACCAAAGTACATCTAGAGGTGATGCGATACGCTAAAGATAAACGTGATGTGGTGTTGATTGGCCATGCCGGTCACCCGGAAGTTGAAGGAACCATGGGCCAATATAAGGGTGCCGGAGAGATGTACCTAGTCGAGACCCCGGAGGATGTTGCCAAGCTTAAAGTAGCTGATGGCGATAATCTTGCCTTTGTCACCCAGACCACACTCTCCATGGATGATGCTATGGTGGTGATCGAGGCGTTACGCCAGCACTTTCCGACCATTATTGGCCCGAAAAAGGATGATGTCTGTTATGCCACCCAGAACCGCCAGGATGCAGTTAAGCGTCTGGCGAAAAATTGTGACATCGTGCTGGTGGTTGGCTCACCCAATAGCTCTAACTCAAATCGCTTACGGGAAGTGGCCGAACGCCACGATATTCCTGCCTATCTGATCGATAATGCAGATGAAATTGATGCCCGCTGGCTGGAAGGGAAAACGTGTGTGGGTGTCACCGCAGGGGCATCAGCGCCCGAGGTGTTGGTTGTGGCGGTGATTGATAAATTGAAAAGCCTGGGTGCAACGACAGTCAGGAGTGATAATGGCGAGCCAGAGACCATTGAGTTCCCCATTCCCCGTGAGCTAACGGCAAGGCGTTGAGCTATGGGTCGACCAGTCGTCCCCCCTCTATGGCCGATGGTGCGCTGATATGGCTGACAAGCTGTATGGATGTATCTGTACTTACCTCGCCTGAAGCCGAGCTGTAATCACCCCATTCAACAACGACCTCAACGGTGGCATTTGTGCCATCGACAGCCACACGCCAAGTACGCACGTAGTGCTCGCTTATGCTGGCCAGGTTGCTCCCATCAATCGTATCTGTGCCACTTGCCAGTAGTGCGAAATCACGGCCTCTCAATCCCTCCATCTTATCCTGAGCCAGGTTGATTGCGATGGTTCTGTTTTTGGCCAGCGTGCTGCTTTGTATCAGCTGGCCCTGGAACTTGGCCACTGCCATTAATCCGGTAGAGAGAACCACCAGTGTGATGAGCACCTCCAGCAGTGAAAAGCCTCGGTTTTTATGATAGTTGCGGGTGAGTAAGCGTGTCAACATGGGTTAAAAGTCACGCCAACTACCGGCGATTTTGCCAATCGGGCCGATCGCTTTGCCCACATTGTTCAGTATGGCTGGTTTATAGAGAATACAGAGCGCGTCAGTTGCTGAAAAATTCCCTTCGACAATCACCGCGCCGTTTATTTTGAGTGTGCCCGCACTCGCATGGTAGTCACCTGTGGTGTAGATAAGCCCATTATAAATCATGTTGCCCACCATTGTGAGATCGCCATCGACAACGATCAAAATAGGTTTGTCATGGCTGCCGAGCGTACCGTTTCCCGCTATTCTGATATCACCCTCAAGCCAGGCAATGCCGCCCGCGATACCGATAAAACTACCCACACTACAGTGGGTACAGGCCACTGTCGTAGCGCTGTTTTTGAGTGTGGCTTTATCTATTTTGAAGGTGTTATCAAAGAGCGAGCCGGGGCTTGGTGATGCGTGACGTGTGGTGCGGCTGTTTTGGCAGCTGCTTTCGGTGGTGCGGCGTGGTGTTGCCAAAGTGCTTTGTGTAGTTGAAACTGTGTTGCTTTGGCGTGGCTCTGGTGCCGTCACTGTCACACCGCCTCCGGTTACGAGCCCAGCGCTGGGTATATCCATGGCGAGTGGCAGCAGTTGAATGGCTTGGGAGATGGTTTTTACTCCACTGTTATCATCAGAACGGCCCGTGGCTGTGATGACAATCAGGCTGGTGTCATGTTGAATCGGGTTTGAGTAGCTTACCTGGTAACTGGATCCATTGGAGAGTGTGACGGTGGGCTGAATAGCGCCATTGCTGTCGATGAATCCATCCGCGTCATCAACTTCGTTACCATCGTCCAAAGGGGATCTATTGGCCACGGTTTGCAGTGCGGCGATGGTGGCTTCCAGTCCAGCCTGGGCCGCTTCATAGGCAAGTTTGCTGCGATAATCATTGGCGGCTATTCGTGTCTCTGTCATCGTGTTATTTGCCGCATAGAGCGTCATCATGGTGATGGAGAATAGAAGAATGAGAGAGATCATCAGCGTAGCGATGCCCCGTTGTCTCTTTACGGTCTGTTGAGTCCCTTCCCACGCCATGATCGTCGCCTTTAACAATTAACTGAAATTAAAACCGTATCCCCTGATAAATTATCATATGCCAACCAGACAGGCGGCTCCCGGACAGTGGCGGTGATTGGTGATATGAGTGGTGTTTTTTAGGGTGGTTGAAACCGAGGGGTCATCGACGAGTTGGCCGCTGAGGGTAATGGTAATGATTCGGATAGAGAGTACACCATTGGCTGTTGCCACAGTGCGGCTGTCAGATGCATCGAACGAGAGTTGGGTTATGTTGCTCATAAGTGGATTGCTCAAGCGCCGCCAACCACCGGCAGCACATCCGGCACCAGCAAAACGGCGAGCGACGAAGCCACTACCATTTCGGTTGATATCGTACCGGTAGCCGTAATGTTCACTTCTCTGAAGTACGCCATCGGGTGTGGCTGGAGTTGCTCCATTTTCGTAGTCATAGCTAAACAGGATGCAGTCGCTGGGCTCCAAGTGACGACCTATTTCGATGAGAGCGAAAGGGTTTTCTTGATTGGCTCCTTCAGCACAGCGGGAGTCTTCTGCGGCAATCTCAGAGAGGTTTCGAGCTGCCAGAGTGCAGTGCGCATCGCGAAAATAACCGGCACGACGCAGATCGCTGCTGATTAACTCCATGATGCTTCGCATCTCTTGGTGGAGCCGGGTAGTTTGTAGCGTCGAGCGGTTAGTTGCCACGCTATTGGCAAACAGCGTGATCAGCGTGCTGATTACGGTGAGTCCCAGCAACATGGAGATCATCAGTTCGACGAGGCTAACGCCCCGTTGGCTTTTAAGGGTGGCAGGCATGGGGTAATCCTCCTTGATTACTTACAATTTGCATCCATGCAAAAGAGATCGAAAAATTAAATCTGGGGATTGAGCTAAGAATAGAACATATTTCCCTGCTCGGCTCAAGTTTCAGCAGCTGGGTTATTGTTTGATCAAGTCAGGAAAACCAAGGGCATCGACGACTATTTGATAGGTTATGCCACTGTTTGTGAGTACATAGCGGCCGGCACGGGTGCCCCCACGGGTGCCAGAGAAGGTAACGGCGTGGTTGGCAAATGTAGAGGTGAGTGTGACCTCTTTGAAACGGGTGCTAGAGGTGACTCTGCTGGGAATGTTGTCAAGGCTGCACTCTGCGACCACAGTGCAGTTACAGTGGCCGCTATCTGATTGGGCGTAACACCAGGATCTATCTTCAGATAGGGTGACGGAGAGTGTGATGGGGGCGTGGCGTTTAATCGCTTCACTGCGGGTTAGTTGCAAGTCGGCATAAAAACTGTCTGCTGCCCCTTGAAGGCGCTGTTTATCGATTATGTGGCTAAAGGCCGGAGCCGATGCTGCGGCAATAACTGCAATAATGCCGATTACGATTACCAGCTCGGTGAGTGTGATTCCACGCTCTTTACTCATTGCTCGCCTCCCTGGCAGTGCAGTCCAGATGATAGTATAGCCCTAATCCCCAGATAGAAACACGTATGCTGCACAAGCTCTTGATTCCACAGTAAAACAAAAAATAGCCGCCGAATCGGCGGGTGCGACTAATATTTTTAGTTTCACTGTGAAACCAAAATCTTACACATCATCTCGCGCTTCTATCTGAGGATTAGGGTTAAGTATTATTCTTTTTTTGTCGACTACGGTAGTGAGTCCGTCTATTGCTCGTGTTGAGTAGCGTTAACGTTTTTTATCGGAGAGTATTTATGCGAAGTGTTCAGTATCAACAGGGTTTTACGTTGATTGAATTGATGGTCTCGGTCGCGATTGTGGCGATTATTGCATCCATTGCCTACCCCGCTTATACCGACTCGGTGATAAAGTCTGGGCGGGCCGATGCGACCACCGCACTGCTTCAATTGCAGATGGACCAGGAGAAGCACCGCGCTAACAATCCAACCTACGCGACGGCGGTTACCGGGGGGGGAGCGAATGGTCTTAGCTGGTCTAGTGATGTTACTGAAAAAGGTTATTATACCATTGCAATCTCTGCGGCCGACGCGGCCAGCTTTACCGCAACGGCCACGGTTGTTACCGGAACCCGGCAGGAGGCTGATGCCGCTTGTCAAATCATTACGGTTGATCAGGATGGAGCCGCTGGGGATCTGGATTGTTGGTAGCGAGGAGTGCTTGCGTGCGCGTGCTCTTTTTTTGGTCCAGCCAGTTTTTTGCCGCGATTAACAGACCCAGACCAATAAAGGCTCCGGGCGGCAGAATCGCCAGCAGAAACCCTTGATAGTCATCGAATAGCGTGATGCTGAGCCAGGCGGCCCCATCACCAAACATCAGGTGTGCTTGATCAAAGAGTGTGCCTTGCCCCAATAGCTCCCGCAGTGCGCCCAATACCACCAGCACCGCCATAAAGCCCAGCCCCATCATCAAACCATCCCAGAGTGCATAGCCGGGGCTGTTTTTCGAGGCGAATGCCTCTGCGCGGGCGATAATTGCACAGTTGGTGACGATGAGCGGGATAAAAATACCGAGTATTTTGTGCAGATCATGCATAAACGCGCTCATCAGCAGGTCGATTGCGGTAACAAATGAGGCAATGATCATCACAAAAACCGGCACCCGCACTTCAGGCCTAACCCAGTAACGAATCAGCGAGACGGTTAGATTGGAGCAGAGCAGTACCAGCAGTGTCGCTAAACCCAGTCCGAGCCCGTTGATGGTGTTATTGCTCACCGCCAGCAGTGGGCAGAGCCCTAGCAGTTGAACGAAAGCAACATTGTTCTGCCATAACCCTTGCTGGGTAATATCACGATAGCTTGTGTTACTCACGACTCTCTACCTCGCGGGGTATGGATGGGGTGTTGAAAAGCATCTCCCGGTGTTGCTGGAAGTACTTCAGAGCATGGTGAACCGCCTGTACGATAGCTCGTGGGGTAATGGTTGCACCGGTGAACTGGTCAAAAACGCCGCCATCCTTTTTTACCCGCCACTGTTCACTGTTCAGCGTGGTGAGTGAGTGATTATTGAAACCTAAAATCCACTCAGAACGCTGCACTTCAATATCATCACCGAGCCCTGGGGTTTCGTGGTGTTGGAGCACGCGTACACCCGCTAGGCTGCCGTCGTAGTTGATGGCTACTAGCAGTTTGATCGCTCCGCCGTAGCCATTGGGAGCGACTGAGGTCAGTAGCGCAGCGACCGGCTCACCTGACTTGCGGGCACGATATACTCGAATGGGTTTGTGGCTGCCGAGCAGCGCTTTATCGGTTACTTCGATAACATCATGGTAGAGGTCGTTGTCGCACTGTTCGTGTGGAACCAGCTCATGCAGGCTACGCAACAACGCTTCGCGGTGTGCCTGCTCGATACGCTCTTCGGTCGCCTCGTAAGTCACCGCAACCAGGGTGCTGCCAATCACTGCAAAGCCCCCTAGAATAGCGCCGGTAATGAGTATCTGTCTTATTATCATGGCTTAACGTCCCCTGCCAAACACCCGGGGCTGGGTATAGTAGTCGAGGGTTGGTGCCAGCATGTTCATCAGTAAAACAGCGAAGGCGACCCCTTCCGGGTAGCCTCCCCAGGCGCGAATAATGTAAACCAGTATGCCGATCCCAATGCCGTAGAGAATACGGCCCCGGTTGGTGGTGCTGGCAGTGACCGGGTCGGTCGCAATAAAAAATGCTCCCAGCATCACGCCGCCACTGAGCAGGTGGAAGAGTGGGCTGGCGTAGCGCTCAGAATCGATGAGCCAAAACACGCTCGCAATCAAGGCGAGGCTGGCAAGCATCGCCACAGGAATGTGCCAGTGGATCACTTTTTTGTAGATCAACCAGCAGCCACTCACGACAAATGCCAAATTGATCCACTCCCAACCCAATCCGGCCATCTGTCCAAAAATGGCGTTGCCATGGACGATCTCACTGATGGCATGATTTTGGGTTAGCTGGGTTTTTAGGTGGTCAAGGGGCGTGGCCATTGAGATGGCATCCGGAGTAACACCGCTGCCTAATGTCCCCATCAGGCTGGCCTGGAGTGCACTGATGAAACTGATGCTCTCTCCACTAATGAGTTCGGGTGGTAACCATGTGGTCACTTCACGGGGGAAAGAGATTAACACCACCACATAGCCAATCATCGCCGGGTTGAAGGGGTTGAAACCCAGGCCGCCATACAGGTGTTTGGCAAAGACAATGGCAAAAAAAACAGCCACTACCAATAACCACCAAGGGGCAAGTGGTGGCAAGGCCAGTGCCAGTAAAACCGCAGTTAATACCGCGCTGAAATCACCTAGGTTTGGCCCCAGTGGTCGTTTTCGTAGCCGCAACGCGATGGCTTCGAATATGATGGCGGCCAGCACTGCAATGAGGATGTTGACAATGATGCCCCAGCCGAAAAAAACAACATAGAGGGCGATCGCCGGTAGCAGCGCCAGCAGAACGCGCTGCATCAGTTGGCTGAGCTGATCACCCGAATGAATATGGGGTGAGCTGGATGCGTTGAGTTGCATTTAGGTATTACCCCCGGGTTTTGGTTGTTCGGGGCTGGCTTCTGCCGCCGGTTGTTTTTTGGCCTTAACCCGCGCCATGGCTTCTTCTATCGCCTGTTTTTGGTCACCATTTTTGCTGCTGTTAGCGGCTACTTTGGCCGCCTTTGCTTTATGGCGTGCCTTCTTTTCAGCCTTTTCACGTTCGATACGAAATTGGCGGAATTGATGGCGCTCTTTAGCCAGTTCAGCCTGTTTTTTCTCCTGTTCCGCTTGCCATATTGCAGTCTTGGCAAAGCGGAAATACTGCACCAGCGGAATTTGGCTGGGGCAGACATAATCACAGCAACCACACTCGATGCAGTCAAACAGATTATAGTCCTGCACTTTATCAAAATCTTTGGCGCGGCTGTGCCAGAAGAGTTGTTGCGGCAGCAGGTTGATCGGGCAGACATCGGCACAGCTTCCACAGCGAATGCAGGCGTGGGCTTGCTGTTTGTTGAGCAGTGGCACGGTCTCTTTGTTGGTAACGAGTAGGCAGTTACTGGTCTTTATCAGTGGTATTTCAACCGAGTTGAGGGTAAAGCCCATCATCGGCCCGCCGTGAATAATGCGTTCGACTGATGACGTTTCAATACCGGCTTGTGTCAATAGTTCAGCCGCACTCATGCCAAAGGGGATCTCATAGTTGGCGGGTCTCTTGATGGCACCGGTAACGGTGATGATGCGGCTAATCAGTGGCTCTCCCAGGCAGATGGCGCGGTATACCGCGGCGGCGGTACCGACATTATGTACCACCACACGTTTCTCGATGGGCAGTGCTTTGGGCGGGATCTCTTTGCCGGTTAATATTTTGATCAGCTGTTTCTCACCGCCGGTCGGGTAGCGTGTGGGTACCTCAACTACCTGAACTGCAACGGCCAGCTCTTTTATTGCGCTGCGCAGGGCGGCGGCGGCTTCGGGTTTATTATCTTCAATGCCGATAACGCAGTTTTTCGCCACCAGCGCATGTTTCATGATCATTAGTCCTTTAATGATCTCTAGGGGGCGCTCCCTCATTAATATGTCGTCACAGGTGATGTAGGGTTCGCACTCAGCACCATTGAGAATAAGGGTTTCGACCACCCGGTCGTCGCCCAGGGTCAACTTTAAAAAACTTGGGAAGCCAGCGCCCCCTAGTCCGACAACACCCGCATTGCGAATATGATCACGAATCTGATCGGGTGAATAGTCGTGGCAATCACCCACCGGTTTACGGTGGTCACACCAGGCATCGTTACCGTCAGTCTCAATGACGATGCAGGGTGCTTTTAACCCAGAGGGGTGAGGGATCGTATACTCACCGATCTCAACGACCCTACCCGAGGTGGGGGCGTGTACCGGGGCGCTAATGAGGCTGGCGGCCTTAGCAATCATCTGCCCTTTGAGTACCCGGTCACCTACCGCGACAGTGGGGGTTGAGGGGCTGCCAATATGCTGCTGTAGCGGCAGAGTCAGGCGCTTGGGCAGTACAACTTTCTGGATCGGCAGGCGGGTACTCTCCTGTTTATGCTCAGGGAGCTTGACCCCGCCTTTATATCGGAACAACTGGCGAATCACTTGCGCTCCTCCAGTGTGTGAATGGGGTAGGGCCATTTCCAGTTCTGTGCGGTCTGCTTTACCGGTTGCATTACGATGCAGTCAACCGGGCAGGGGGGGATGCAGAGTTCGCAGCCGGTGCACTCTGATTCGATGACCGTGTGCATCTGCTTGGCTGCCCCTAGAATGGCATCGACCGGGCAAGCTTGTATGCAGAGGGTGCAGCCAATGCAGGTATCTTCAATGATAAAGGCGACGGTCGCTTCAGGTTCGGCTTCATGTTCGGTACCGAGTGGTTGGGGGTCGACACCGAGTAGGTCGGCTAGTGCCAGCATGGTGGCTTCTCCACCGGGCGGACACTGATTTATATTGGCTTCACCACTGGCGATCGCTTCAGCGTAGGGGCGACAGCCGGGGAAGGAGCACTGCCCGCACTGGGTTTGAGGCAGTAAATTGTCGATTTGCTCAACAATCGGGTCACCCTCTACTTTAAAGCGAATGGCGGCATAGCCAAGAATCAGCCCAAAAATAGTGGCGAGCAGTGTCAGTATGATGATCGCGGTTAACATGTAACTACCCCTTCACCAGGCCTGAAAAGCCCATGAAAGCCAGCGACATAAAGCCTGCGGTGATGAGCGCAATCGGTGCGCCACGAAAAATTTCGGGCACGTCGGCAACCGCGATGCGCTCGCGAATGGCGGAAAAGAGTATCAGCACCAGCGAGAATCCAACCGCAGCACCAAAGCCATAAACGGCTGATTGCAGGAAGGTCATCTCCTCTTGAATAATCAGCAATGCCACACCTAACACGGCGCAGTTGGTGGTGATCAGTGGCAGAAAGATGCCGAGCACCTGATAGAGTAGCGGGCTGGTTTTGTGTACTACCATTTCAGTAAATTGAACCAGTGCTGCAATGACTAATATAAAGGCGATGGTGCGTAGGAACTCAAGCCCAAAAGGAATGAGCAGGTAGGTGTTTACCAAATAACTGCATACAGAAGAGAGGGTTAACACAAAAGTGGTGGCAAGCGCCATGCCGGTGGCGGTCTCTAGCTTGCGAGAAACCCCCATAAAGGGGCACAGACCAAGAAACTTTACCAGGACGAAGTTATTGACCAAGACAGTGCTGACTAAAATCAGCAAGTACTCTGTCATCTGTGCAGCTCCCACTCTTTCAGGTTACGGAAATTAATAGTGATGGCCCATACCGGCAACCACCCACACCTTCATTTTTTTCATTTTGCCGCTATCTGCTTGCGGTCGCAAAGCAATGTTTTATATGAGCCTATAAAAAAGCCCATAACAATTTTTTATGGCTTTGATAAAAGTAACGCGAATTAGCGGCTATTTTACTTGCATGCCGGGTTGAGCACCCTCGTCTGGGCTGAGAATCCACAACTCTTCACCACCGGGGCCGGCAGCGAGCACCATTCCTTCAGACAAGCCAAAGCGCATTTTACGGGGAGCGAGGTTGGCAACCACCACCGTTAATTTTCCTTTCAGCTGCTCGGGTGTGTAGGCTGACTTTATACCGGCGAAGACAGTGCGGGTCTCACCACCTATATCGAGTGTTAGTTGCAGGAGCTTGTCAGCTTTTTCTACCCGTTCAGCGGCAATAATTTTGGCGATACGCAGATCAATTTTAGCAAAATCATCAAAGCTGATCTCCTCTTTGATTGGGTTTTCAGTGAGAGGGCCTGCCGGTGTCGGTGGGGTAATCGCTTGCATATGTTGTTGGGACGCCTCCAGCATCGCATCAACTTTCTCTCTCTCTACTCGCGTCATCAACGGTTTGAATTTGTTGATTTCGTGGCCGAGTAACGGGTTTTTTATCTCGCGCCAAAGTATCTTATCGCTATTCAGAAACAGCTCTGACTTGGTGGCAGTAACAGGCAGTACCGGCTTGAGGTAGCCTATAATCACGCGGAATAGATTGATGCCCATTGAGCAGATGGCGTGTAGCCGTTCATCTTCGCCCTCTTTTTTGGCCACTACCCACGGCTGTTGTTCATCAATATACTGGTTTGCCTTGTCTGCCAGCGCCATGATGCTGCGCATGGCATGAGCAAATTCACGATTTTCATATTGCTCAGCAATGGTTTCACCTTGGGCGATAAACGCTGCGTAAAGTTCGGGCTCGCTAAGGTTATCGGTTAGTTTGTTGTTGAAACGCTTTCTGATGAACCCTGCGCATCGGCTGGCGATATTGACCACTTTCCCAACCAGGTCTGAGTTGACCCTCAACATGAAATCTTCCATATTAAGATCCATGTCACTCAGGTCACTGCCCATTTTTGCGGCTAGATAATAGCGCAGATGCTCCGGATTAAGATGCTCCAGATAGGTGCGGGCCATAATGAAAGTGCCGCGGGATTTGGACATTTTAGCGCCGTTGACAGTCAGAAAGCCGTGGCAAAAGACCGCAGTGGGGGTGCGTAAATTGGCACCCTTCAACATGGCGGGCCAAAACAGAGTGTGGAAATAGGCAATATCTTTACCGATGAAATGGTAAAGCTCAGCGCTACTGTCTGGCCCCCAGAAGTCATCAAAATTGAGGTCATCACGCTGCGCGCAGAGGTTTTTGAAACTGGCCATGTAGCCCACCGGGGCATCCAGCCACACATAGAAGTATTTGCCGGGTTCACCTGGGATTTCAAAGCCGAAGTAGGGGGCATCGCGGGAGATGTCCCACTCTTTCAGGCCCCCTTCAAACCACTCATTAAGTTTATTGGCAACCTCTTTTTGTACATGCCCCTCTGTTGACCAAGCTTTTAACATTGTTTCGAAATCACCCAGCTTGAAAAAGAAGTGTTCAGACTCTTTCTCGATGGGCTTGGCGCCTGAGAGTGCGGAGACGGCATTTTTCAGCTCTGTAGGTGAATAGCTGGCGCCGCACGCTTCACAGTTATCACCGTATTGATCGGCCGCGCCACACTTTGGGCATTCACCTTTGATGAAGCGGTCGGGCAGGAACATCTCTTTTTCCGGATCATAGGCCTGCTTGATGACGCGACTGTTGATATGCCCCGCTTCTCGCAGACGGGTGTAGATCATGGCGGAGAGCGCTTTGTTCTCTTCTGAGTGGGTGCTGTAGTAGTTATCAAATCCGATGGAGAAATCTGCAAAATCAGCCTGATGGTCACGACTGCTTTTTTCAATCAACTGCTCTGGTGTAATACCTTCCTTCTGTGCACGCAACATAATAGGTGTGCCATGGGCATCGTCGGCGCAGACGAAAATAGAGTGATGGCCGCGCATCTTTTGGAAGCGGTTCCAGATGTCAGTCTGAATATGCTCCAGCATGTGACCCAGATGGATGGGGCCATTGGCGTAGGGCAGGGCGCTGGTAATCAGGATGGTTCTACGATTGCTCATGATTTAGGCTGTTCTTCTGTGGTGTTAAGCGTTCGCCTTTGTGTGGCTGCCCGCGTAAAGCATGCAATTTTGCAATAAATCTACAAATTTTGCACCGCTTTCGGGTAATATTACGATTAATAAATAGGTGGGACTTTTGCGCGGAAACTATAAATTGTGCAAATGTCTCGCCCTGGAGGTTTTATGGCTAGCATTCAACAGGCACAAGTCGAGCAGGCTTTAGCGGCGTATATTGATCCCTATTTGAAGAGAGACCTGCTCTCTGCGGGCGCTCTGAAGAGTGTGGAGATCGATGGGAATAAGGTCAGTTTAAATATTGAGCTGGGCTTCCCTTGTGGTGGTCACCATGCCGTTTTGGTTGATGGTGTAAAGACCGCCTTGCACAAGCTGGGTGATGTTTCGGTGTGTATAACAACCAAAATCACCAGTCACTCAGTGCAGCGTGGCGTGACGCCATTACCGGGGGTGAAAAATATTATTGCAATAGCCTCCGGTAAAGGGGGGGTGGGGAAATCAACCACGGCGGTTAACCTGGCTCTGGCGCTCAAGCTGGAAGGCGCCAAAGTCGGCATTTTGGATGCGGATATTTATGGGCCAAGCCAGCCCACCATGCTGGGGTGCCACCAGCGTCCGCAATATACTGAGGGGGAGAAAATGCAACCCCTGGTGAGTCATGGCATTGAGTCGATGTCGATTGGCTATTTGATTGATGAAGAGACGCCAATGGTTTGGCGTGGGCCGATGGTTGTTTCGGCACTACAACAGTTGTTGAACGATACGGCGTGGCAGGATCTTGACTATTTGATTGTCGACTTACCCCCTGGTACGGGTGATGTTCAATTGACCCTGGCGCAGAAAGTGCCGGTCACCGGCTCTGTGATTGTCACGACACCTCAGGACATTGCGTTGCTGGATGCGCGCAAGGCGATCAGCATGTTTGAAAAGGTATCGGTGCCTATCATGGGTGTTATTGAGAATATGAGCACTCACCTCTGTAGCAACTGCGGCCATGAAGAGCCTATTTTTGGTGAGGGTGGCGCCGCACGTATGGCTGAGCAGCATGGCATTGAAGTGCTGGGCTCCATGCCACTGGATATCCGTATTCGCGAAAATCTGGACAAAGGGATGCCAACAGTGGCGGTTGATCCCGATGGTGAATTAAGTCAGCGCTATCGTGAAATGGCACGCCGTATTTCAGCGCTGATCTCCCTAATGGGTAAGGATTACTCATCTAAGTTTCCCAAGATTGTGATACAAAATAATTAAGTTAAGGATCTAATTGATGAGCATTAAATCAGACAAGTGGATTCGTCGCATGGCGCAAAGTGACGCTATAATTGAGCCGTTTGAACCGGGCCAGGTGCGAAAAGCGAATGGCGAGCGTATCATCTCTTACGGCACTTCCAGCTATGGCTACGATGTGCGCTGTTCCGATGAGTTTAAAATTTTCACCAACATTAACTCTGCGATTGTTGATCCGAAAAATTTTGATGAAAACAGCTTTGTAGATGTAAAATCAGATGTGTGCATTATCCCGCCCAACTCGTTTGCGTTAGCGCGAACAGTGGAGTACTTTCGCATTCCCCGCAGTATATTGACGGTTTGTCTGGGGAAATCGACGTATGCGCGCTGTGGCATTATTGTTAACGTCACACCGTTAGAGCCTGAGTGGGAAGGGCATGTGACGCTTGAATTTTCCAATACAACACCACTACCGGCAAAAATCTATGCAAATGAGGGTGTCGCACAGATGCTGTTTTTTGAATCTGACGAGGTTTGTGATATTTCATACAAAGATCGTAGTGGTAAATATCAGGGGCAGCGGGGCGTTACACTGCCAAAAGCGTAACAACGCCGGTTGAGTAGCGTGGTTTATTGGTCATTTTCATACTCTTCTGTTGTGGTGTGTGTGGAACTGCTGCTATACTGCGCCACCATTGAAGTGCGGGCTCCCTCTGGGAAAGATAGTAACGCACTTGGAGTGCTCTAACGGGGTGATGGAAGTATGCTCAGTGATGATGTCGTTGTGGTATCGCTTTTGCGACTAATTTAAGACTCAGAGGCCCCGTTATGGGGCTTTTTGTTAGCTACAGGGAAGCCTGCTGGCTGTATCGAGTTGTAATAGGTGGGCCATAGGCCCATTTTTTGTTTTTGAGGGTGGCTGTTGTGCGTAAAGCATCTGACAAGTTATACGAAATAATTACCCCGGTAGTTGAAGCACTTGGCTATGAGCTGGTGGGCATTGAGTATATTTCTCAGGGAAAACACTCGGTACTGCGGCTCTACATCGACAGTGAGAAAGGTATCGTTGTTGATGATTGTGCTGAGATAAGTCATCAGGTGAGTGGCGTGCTGGATGTTGAAGACCCTATTAGAGGTGTTTATCATCTGGAGGTCTCCTCTCCTGGTTTGGATAGGCCTCTGTTTAACGAAGAGCACTATGAACGTTTTACGGGTCATCAAGTGAAAATACAGCTGACTGCGCCGCTGAATGGACGTCGTAAGTTTCAAGGTGTTTTGCTTGGTTTGAAAGAGGGTGGAGTGGCAATTGTTGTAGATGATACTGAATATCTACTGCCCTTTGCTTCTATAGATAAAGCGAATTTGGTCCCCGAATTCTGATATTGAGGCCGTTGGAGGCAGTGATATGAGTAAAGAAGTTTTGATGGTTGTTGATGCTGTTTCCAATGAGAAGGGCGTTGAGAGCGAAATCATATTTGAAGCAATTGAGGCCGCGCTGGCAATGGCGACCAAAAGGCTTCATAACGAAAATATGAGTGTTGAGGTGGTGATTGACCGTAAGAGCGGTGAATACGAGACCTTCCGCGTGTGGAACGTAGTGGATTACCCTGACCTGGAAGATCCTGAGAGCGAACTGACGATGGTTGATGCCGTCGATTATGACGAAAATGCCCAGGTTGGCGATGTTATTAAAGAGCCCATGGATTCTGTTGAGTTCGGTCGTATCGCAGCACAAACAGCTAAGCAGGTGATTGTGCAGAAGGTTCGAGAAGCTGAGCGTGCGCAAATTGTAGAGCTGTATGAGCACCGAAAGGGTGAGTTGATTACCGGTGTGGTCAAGCGCCTTGATAAAGGTGGTGTCATACTGGACATGGGCAACCATGCTGAGGCGAGCATTACTCGGGAAAATATGATCCCTCGTGAAGCGGTGCGTCCGGGCGATCGAATCAGAGGTTTGCTCTTTGACGTGCGTGCTGAGAGTCGTGGCCCGCTGCTGCATGTGAGCCGCTCTCATCCCGATCTTTTGATCGAGTTGTTCAAGCTTGAAGTTCCGGAGGTTGGCGATGATGTGATTAGCATTATCAGTGCCGCCAGAGACCCCGGTGTGCGCGCTAAAATAGCGGTTCGCAGTAACGATGATCGAATTGACCCGGTGGGGGCTTGTGTGGGTATGCGAGGCTCTCGTGTGCAGTCGGTCTCCAACGAGTTGGCGGGTGAGCGGGTTGATATCATTCTGTGGGATGAAAATCCCGCACAGTTTGTTATTAACGCAATGTCGCCGGCCGAAGTGAGTTCAATCGTTGTTGACGAAGATGCACACAGCATGGATATAGCGGTGATTGATGAGCAGCTTTCGCAAGCGATTGGCCGTAATGGGCAAAATATCAGGCTGGCTACAGAGCTGACAGGATGGACGCTGAATGTGATGGGTGAATCACAGGCGGCTGAGCAGAGTGAAATGGAGGCGAAGGCCGCGCAGGCGCTGTTTGTCGACAAGCTTGATGCGGATGAAGATGTAGCCGCAATTTTGTATCAGGAAGGTTTTAGCAGTATTGAAGAGATTGCCTATGTGCCTCATGCTGAACTGCTGGAAATTGAAGAGTTTGATGAAGGCATTGTTGAGGAACTGCGTAATCGTGCTCGAGATGTCCTGTTGACCCAGGAGATTTCAAAAGAGGAGCATGTGGATGATAAGCCAGGCGTAGTGGAGTTGATTGATTTGGATGGTATGGATGAAACGCTCTACCAGCTGTTAACCGCTCGCGGTATCAACAGCTGGGAAGATTTAGCGGAACTCTCCATAGATGATTTTGATGATGTAGACGGTGTTGATGAAGCACGAGCGGGTGCCTTGATTATGGCCGCTCGCGCACCATGGTTTGCAGAAGAGAGCAATAAATAAGTAGCTCAAGGGGTAGGTGTTATGTCTAGCGTAACAGTCAAACAATTTGCCGAGGCAGTCGCTGTTCCGGTTGAACGATTACTTTCTCAGTTGTCAGCGGCTGGATTGTCGGCTGCGACAGCGGATGCATTGATTAGTGATGATGAGAAGGTGCTTTTGCTGGATTTTTTGCGCAAAGATGATGAAGGCGTGAAAAAAGAGGCGGATTCATCGACCAGAAAAATCACACTCAATCGAAAGTCGACCAGTGAACTTCGTCAGTCAGCCTCTCAAGGTGGCCGTTCAAAAACGGTCAGTGTTGAGGTGCGTAAAAAACGTACCTACGTTAAACGCAGTACGGCAGCAGATGAAGCACCTAGCCCGGAAGATAATTCTGTTGAGCCGGTCGTAGAGGTTGCTGCAAAGCCACCCGAGCCAGAAAAATCTGAAGAGACACTCAAGCAAGAGATGCGTGAGCGTGTCATTGAACAGGCGCGTATTACTGCGGCGGCAGAGGCCAGTAAAAAAGATAAGCTGAAAGGTCACGTCCTTGAAGAGGTGCGCCGACTTGCCGCTGAGGAGTCAACCCGTAAAAAGGCTGAGGAAGAGGCGCGCCTATTGATAGAGGCGCGTAACGCAGCTAAGACCACGGCAGCACCAGCATCAGAGAAAAAAGCAGATGACACTAACCCACGCAATAACAAGCGCAGGGGTAAGGGCGGCGATCGTGAAACTAAATATGGCCGCAAAGAGTTGCATGTTGCAAAAGGCAAGTCGGGTCGACGGGGTGGCAAGAAAGGTAAGCGCTCCCGTGTGGTTGTTGATGATAACCAAGAGCATGGCTTTACAGCGCCTACTGCACCTATCGTGCGTGAAGTGGCTGTATCGGAGACGATTACGGTTGCCGAGTTAGCCCAACGTATGGCTGTTAAGGCCGCTGACGTTATCAAGGCGATGATGAATATGGGCACCATGGTGACTATAAATCAGGTGCTTGATCAAGAGACGGCCTCTATCGTTATTGAAGAGATGGGGCACAAGGTCAAACTGATCAATGAGGATGCGATTGAAGACGAAATTGTAGGCCTGGTTGCTGAAGATAGTGGTGAGCGGGTTTCACGGCCACCGGTTGTTACCATTATGGGGCATGTTGATCACGGTAAAACATCACTGCTTGATTATATTCGAACCACTAAAGTTGCGGCGGGTGAAGCGGGTGGCATCACCCAGCACATCGGTGCATACCATGTGGATACACCGAAAGGGACTATCTCATTCCTCGATACTCCAGGGCATGCGGCGTTTACTGCAATGCGTGCTCGGGGTGCTAAAGCAACCGATATTGTTGTGCTTGTGGTTGCCGCAGATGATGGTGTGATGCCGCAAACAAAAGAGGCGATTCAGCATGCGAAAGCGGCTGGAGTGCCGCTTATTATCGCAGTTAATAAATGTGATAAGGATGAGGCAGATCCTAAGCGTGTCATGCAGGAGCTGGTAGCGGAAGAGGTTATCCCAGAAGATTGGGGTGGTGAGCATATGTTTATTCAGGTCTCTGCCAAAACCGGACAAGGTATTGATGAGCTGCTCGATAGCATTCTATTGCAGACCGAGATTCTTGAGCTCACAGCGGTTACTGATGCGCCCGCCAGAGGTGTGGTTATCGAATCCCGTCTCGATAAAGGTCGGGGGCCTGTTGCCACCATCTTGGTTCAAAACGGTACGCTGAAAAAAGGGGATATTGTACTGGCTGGCCTGGAGTATGGTCGGGTGCGCAGTATGCTTGATGAGAATGGTAAGCCAATCACTAATGCGGGGCCATCAATACCGGTTGAGATACTGGGTTTATCCGGCGTTCCTTCGGCGGGCGATGAAGCCATCGTCGTGGCTAATGAGCGTAAGGCGCGAGAAGTGGCGATGTTCCGTCAGGGCAAGTTCCGCGAAATAAAACTGGCTCGCCAACAGAAGGCGAAGCTGGAGAACATGTTCAACACCATGGCTGAAGGTGAAGTCAGCACCATGAATCTGGTCATCAAAGCAGATGTTCAAGGCTCATCTGAGGCGCTCTCCGATGCGCTGCGCAAGCTCTCAACGGATGAAGTCAGAGTTAATATCGTGGCCAGTGGTGTTGGCGGTATTACCGAATCTGATATGAATCTGGCGATGGCATCCAGTGCGGTGGTGATCGGCTTTAATGTTCGTGCCGAAATATCTGCCAAACGTTTGGCAGAAAATGAAGAGATTGAGCTGCGCTACTATAGCGTGATCTATGATGCTATCGATGAAGTACGTCATGCCATGACCGGTATGCTGGCACCCGAGTTTAAAGATGTGGTGGTGGGTATGGCAGAAGTTCGAGATGTCTTCAGTGCGCCCAAGATCGGCCTGATTGCGGGTTGTATGGTCATGGAGGGTGCCGTTAAGCGAAACAGTCCTATTCGTGTATTGCGTGATAATGTCGTCGTCTATGAGGGTGAGCTTGAATCACTGCGTCGTTTCAAAGACGATGTCAACGAAGTCAAGAGTGGCACCGAGTGCGGCATCGGCGTGAAGAACTATAATGATGTTCAAGTGGGTGATCAGATTGAAGTCTATGACCGTATAGAGGTTAAACGTACACTTTAATGGCAACGCGTAACTACAAAAGAACGGATCGTGTGGCAGATCAGATTCAGCGTGAGCTGGCTCAGTTGATTGCTCGTCAGGTAAAAGACCCGCGAGTGGGTATGGTGACGATTACCGGTGTCGATGTTACTCGTGAGTTTGATCATGCCAAGATATTTTTCACGGTTATGGATGCAGATCAAGCCACTATCAAAGAGACCTTGACCGGCTTGACCAAGGCGGCGGGCTTTCTGCGAAGAGAGTTGGGACGTGCTATTCGTTTACGAACGGTACCACAACTGCACTTTCGCTATGACAGCTCCATAGAACACGGTGCTCATCTCTCCAATTTGATAGAGCAGGCGGTTAAAAGTGATAAACGCCTTGTCGATGATGCGGCTGATGAGGTTGACTCACCCAGCAATAACAAGTTGTAGGTTGCGGGGTGGCTCGACGTAAGAGAGGTCGTGATGTCAGTGGTGTTCTTCTTTTGAATAAACCACTGGGTTATAGCTCCAACGGTATATTGCAGCGTGTAAAGCGCCTTTATAATGCCAATAAAGCGGGGCATACGGGTGCGCTTGATCCACTCGCAAGTGGCATGCTGCCGATCTGTTTTGGCGAGGCAACCAAGTTTTCAAGTTATCTTCTAAACTCTGACAAATGCTATATTGCGACCTGCAAACTGGGTATCACCACCACAACGGGTGATGCTGAGGGAGAAGTAGTTCAACAACGTCCGGTAGGCGTGTATAGTAGTGGGTTAATGGCGCGGGTAATTGAGCGTTTTAGTGGTGAAATTGAACAGATACCTCCCATGTATTCGGCTCTCAAACATAAGGGGCAGCCGCTGTACAAACTGGCGAGGCGGGGCGAAGAGGTCGAGCGTAAAGCACGTCCTATAACAATACATCGTCTGGAAATCCTGCGTCACCAAGGTGATGAGTTGGATATTCGGGTATGTAGTTCCAAGGGAACGTATATACGAACCCTTGCTGAGGATATCGGTGAGTTCCTCGGTTGTGGTGCCCATTTAACTGCCCTTCATCGCGAATGGGTGGCAGGATACGAAGATCATCCAATGGTCTCTCTTGCGCTGGTTGAGCAGCTGGCTGAGCAGGGACTGGAACAGCTGGATGAGAAATTGTTACCGATGGAGACTGCGCTGAAAGACTTTCCGCAGGTTGAGCTTGATGCCGATGCCTCATTTTACATCTGTCGCGGCCAACAGGTGTTTGTAGCGAATAGGCCCGACTGTGGTTTATTACGGCTCTATTCGCACAAAAAAGCCTTTCTGGGGTTGGGTGAAGTTCAGAGTGATGGACGCATCGCCCCGAAACGGCTTGTCAGCAGTGCTGAATAATCATCACCTGCTTAATTAATTTAAATTATTATCCCGTACCAACGGGAGATTATTAGGAGTTTTACCAATGGCATTAACTGCTCAAGATAAACAAGCTATTGTCAACGATTACAAGCGTGGCGAAAGTGATACCGGATCACCCGAAGTTCAGGTGGCACTACTGACCGCACGAATCGAAGACCTCTCGGGTCACTTTAAAGAGCACAAGCACGATCACCATTCACGCCAGGGCCTGCTGCGTTGTGTTAACCAGCGTCGCAAATTATTAAGCTACCTGAAAAACAAAGATTTGGGTCGCTACCGCGATTTGATTTCTCGTTTAGGTCTGCGTAAGTAAACCCACAATAATCTATGGCCTTATCTCAAGGAGCCTGACGTGACGACAGCAACAGTAAAAACCTTTCAGTACGGCCAGCATACTGTCAAATTGGAAACCGGTGAAATTGCCCGCCAGGCCTCAGGTGCCGTAATGATCAGCATGGGTGATACCACCTTGTTGGTGACTTGCGTTGCAAAAAAAGAGGCCGTCGCAGGACGTGACTTTTTTCCACTGACCGTTAACTATCAAGAGCGTACATACTCTGCGGGTAAGATTCCGGGTGGTTTTTTCAAGCGTGAAGGTAGGCCGACTGAGAAAGAGACACTGACCTGTCGATTGATTGATCGCCCATTACGGCCACTATTTCCTAATGGATTTATCAACGAAGTGCAAATCGTTGCCACAGTCGTCTCCCTTGACCCTGAAATTGATCCTGACATCCCCGCAATCATCGGTGCCTCGGCAGCCGTTGCACTGTCGGGTTGTCCGTTCTCCGGGGTGATAGGCGCTGCGCGTGTTGCTTATATTGATGGCGAGTACCTGCTGAACCCTGACCGCACAGTACTTGCAGGTTCTGATCTTGATCTTGTGGTGGCTGGGACAGAAAGCGCGGTGCTGATGGTCGAGTCAGAAGCGAAAGAGCTCTCTGAAGAGGTGATGCTGGGGGCTGTAGTCTACGGACACGAGCAATTGCAAACGGCAATTAAGGCAATAGATGAACTGGTTGCTGAGGTGGGTGTCACCAAGTGGGAGTGGCAAGCGCCTGTAGAAGATGCCGAATTGAAGGCGGCTGTTGCTGAGGCTGCAGAAGCTTCTGTTACTGAGGCGTATCAAATCAGCGACAAACAGGCGCGTTATGCAGCGCTTGATGAGGTTCGTTGTGAGCTGGTTGCTAAATTGGTATCTGATGAGTCTCCTTGGAGCGCAGAAGCCGTTAAGGCAGCACTGAGCAGGCTTGAAAAGTCGGTTGTGCGTACACGGATTATTGAAGGCAACCCTCGTATTGATGGTCGCGATAGCAGCTCAGTGCGCCCAATCACAGTCAGTACTGGATTGCTGCCCCGTACCCACGGCTCTTCGCTGTTTACGCGTGGTGAAACACAAGCTATTGTGGCGGTGACGTTGGGTACTGAGCGTGATGCACAGGTGATTGATGCGATTGAAGGTGAGCGTAAAGATCCCTTTATGTTGCACTACAACTTTCCGCCTTACTGTGTGGGTGAGACGGGGATGGTGGGCAGTCCGAAGCGACGTGAAATTGGCCACGGTCGTCTGGCAAAGCGCGGTGTTGCTGCAGTTATGCCGACGCTTGACGAGTTTCCCTATGTTGTTCGGGTGGTATCAGAAATAACTGAGTCAAATGGCTCCAGCTCAATGGCCTCAGTGTGTGGCTCGAGCTTGGCGCTGATGGATGCCGGTGTACCGATAAAAGCACCTGTTGCGGGTATTGCTATGGGCTTGATCAAAGAGGAGAGTGGCTTTGCAGTATTGAGCGATATTCTCGGCGATGAGGACCACCTGGGTGATATGGACTTTAAAGTGGCCGGTACAAATGATGGTGTCACTGCGCTGCAGATGGACATCAAAATCGACGGCATCACAAAGGAGATTATGGAGGCAGCTTTAGAGCAAGCCAAGGCAGGCCGTCTGTATATCCTAGGTGAAATGGCCAAGGTTATTCATGATTCCCGCAAAGATGTCTCTGACTTTGCACCTCGTATTCTGACAATAAAAGTTAACCCGGATAAGATCCGTGACATCATTGGCAAAGGTGGTGCAACGATCCGTGCGCTGACCGAAGAGACGGGTACCAGCATCGATATTTCCGATGATGGTGTGGTTAAGATCGCCTCTGTCGATGGTTTGGCGGCAAAAGAGGCAGCCAGGCGTATTGAGCAGATTACCGCCGATGTTGAAGTGGGCTCAATCTACGAAGGCACTGTATCTAAACTGATGGATTTTGGTGCTTTTGTAAATATCCTTCCGGGCAAGGATGGCCTGGTACATATCTCACAGATCTCTGTTGAGCGCGTTGAAAAGGTGAGTGACAAGTTGTCAGAGGGTGATGTCATCAAGGTGAAGGTGCTTGAAATTGACAAGCAGGGTCGCATTCGCTTGAGTATGAAAGCAATCACTGAAGGCTGATTTTAGTTTTGGTTTTTGCACAGAAGAAGGGCTTTTTAGCCCTTCTTCTGTATCTGCTGGTTGGTGTTAGTTAGGGGCTTCTTTGAGGCTCAGCTTAATTTCGAGAGGCTTATTGTTCTTTGGTAAAAACAACGAATTATGAGTTGGTATATTGCACTGTCCTTAGTGTTACCCGGTTGGATAGAGAGGCAAATCAACGGTTATGAATGTTGAACAGTTAAATGTGGACTTTGCTATTTCAGGCCAGCTTGAATTTATTCAGGGTGAGGGTGGTCTGCCTTTTATTGCCATTGATAATGGCGCCGCCTGTGCGCTTATTTCAATCTATGGCGGACAAGTGTTGCGTTTTAAGCCGGCAGGTACAACCGATGACCTACTGTTCTTGAGCGATAAAGCTCACTATGCCCAGGGTAAGGCAATTAAGGGTGGAGTGCCGATCTGTTGGCCCTGGTTTGGTGATGACCCTGAAAGTAGAGGCCGAGCAGCACACGGCTTTGCGCGCAATCGAATGTGGCGTGTTATTGAGACGTCAGGATCTGACGAGGGCGTGACCAAGGTAACACTGGGCTTTTCTGACTCGGAGGGTACGCGGGAAATTTGGCCGCACTCTTTTGAGCTTCGCCTGGAAATCAGTGTGGGCCAGTCATTGGCTTTGAACTTGGTGACGCGCAATACGGGTGATAAGCCCTTGGTGATTACCCAAGCGCTACATACTTATTTTAGTGTGGCTGATATTAATCGCGTCTCCATAACCGCGCTGGATGGGGTTGATTACCTGGATAAGGTCGATAACTTTAGCCGCAAACAGCAACGGGGCGATATCACGATCGCTGGCGAGGTGGACCGGATCTATACCGGCGTGCCCGCTGTATTGGAGATAGATGATGCGGCGCGGTCACGGGCTGTTCAAATTGAATCCACCGGTAACAAAACCTCAGTGGTGTGGAATCCGTGGAGAGAAAAGAGCGCCAATATGGCTGATCTGGATGACGAGGCCTATCAGCACTTTGTCTGTGTCGAAACGGCAAATGCAGCGGATGACCGCATCGAAATAGCTGCCGGTGAATCATATCGATTAACCGCCTATTACCGCGTCGCCGAATAGATTCCGAATCTATCGGTGCGACGCCTATTTTTTACTTTCACTGTGAAACCAACATCTGACACGCCATTTCGCATCTCTATTTGGTGATTAGGCATTGCGATGGCTTGCCTCTTCATCGCGCATGCAGTTGAGCAGTGCTTGCAAGTCCTCTTTGCGTGCGTAGGTGGGACGCCACACTAGGGCAATCTGCCGATGTGGCCCTGGTTCTGATAACGGGCGCAAGTGGATTCTGCTCTGCTCTACCAACATACTCTCTGCCGCCATATCAGGAATAAAAGTTATCCCCTGCCCCCCTGCAACCATCTCTATCATCGTGTAGAGGCTCGTGCCTTGGATGACCGCACGCTGGCGTGACGATTGCCAGTGGCAGGCGGCGAGTGCATGATCACGCAGGCAGTGCCCCTCCTCCAGTAACATGATCTCATCGGCGGGTAACTGATCAGACGACATCGCTTCGTGACTGCTCGCGAGTGGGTGATCTGGCGGGAAGGCAATGCAAAAGTTCTCTTCGCTGATAAGTTGATGCTCTAGCCCCTTCAAATTGTAGGGTAAGGCCATGATGGCGCAGTCAATCTGACCACTATTTAACCGCTCCAGCAGCGATGCACTTTGCTCCTCGATGAGCAGTAACTTCAATTTTGAAAAGTGTTTACGAATACTAGGCAACACCCTAGGCAGCAAAAAAGGGCCGATGGTTGGAATGATGCCAAGTCTCAGCTGTCCAACCAGTGTGCCCATCTCGCCTTTGGCGGTATCTACGATCTCTTTGGCTTGCTCTATTAACTGCCGCGCTTTAGGCTCCAGCTTATAGCCTAAAGGTGAGATAAGCACCTTGCGCTTATTACGTTCAAACAGCGCCCCGCCCAGCATCGCTTCCAGCTCTTGTATGCCGGAGCTTAAGGTAGATTGAGTGACAAAGCAGCGCTCCGCCGCATGGCCAAAATGCTTTAACTCAATAACGGCAAGAAAATATTGCAGTTGGCGCATGGAGGGTAAGTTAATAATCGAAATTTCCAATCACAGTTAGTTAATTAATTCATTGGATCTACTTTATCGATTTTTCTAGACTAGCTCCAGTTTAATTACCTTTCACCACACAAGGAACAATTCATGAAAAAATCTATCTTTGCCCTCGCTATGCTGGCTGCCGGTTCAGTCCATGCCCTAGAGGTGATACCGAGTGTAGTACAGGTGCCTGCTGATAACCCAATGAGCATGGCGAAAGTTGAGCTGGGAAAACAGCTGTATTTTGATCCACGCCTCTCAATAGATGGCACAGTATCGTGCAACTCTTGCCATAACGTCATGGCGGGCGGTGCGGATGATCGTCCAACCTCTGTTGGTGTCAATGGCCAGCGGGGTGGTCGTAATGCACCCACCGTTTGGAATGCTGCTCTATTGAGTGTCCAGTTCTGGGATGGCCGCGCAGCAACTCTGGAAGATCAGGCGAAGGGGCCACCGCTGAATCCAATCGAAATGGGTATGCCATCTGAGCAGGCCGTTGAAGAGCGCCTCAGCAGCATTCCGGGCTACAAAATTCAGTTTGAAGCGGTTTTTGGTGAGGTCTCCTACGATAATATGGCAAAAGCCATTGCGGCCTATGAACGCACCCTGATTACAATCAACAGCCCTTTTGACCGTCACATGAATGGCGATAAAATGGCAATGAGTGAGCAAGCAATTAAGGGCATGCAGCGCTTTGAGGAGCTAGGCTGTGTGAGCTGTCACTCAGGCATTAACTTTGCGGGCCCTCAAATGACTCTAGGCGAAGGCTTTTATCAGAAGTTCCCGCTCTTTGAAAATGACGACATCGCTAAATATAATCTGGATGAAGATAAGGGGCGCTACGAAGTCACAAAGGATGCCGCTGATATGAATAGCTGGCGTGTGCCTTCGCTACGAAATATTGCGGTTACAGCGCCCTATTTCCATAATGGTGCGGTAAAAACCCTGCATGAAAGTGTGCGTATCATGGCGGTCTCTCAGCTGGGTGTGGAGTTGAAGGAGAGCGAAGTTGATGAGATTGTTGCCTTCTTAAGCAGTCTGACAGGCGAGTTTCCTGAGCAGACCATGCCCAGGTTGCCCGGGATTGCAGGCGAGAGCTTGGTGGGTAGCATAAAGTAATCCACCTGCTTCCATCAAAACCCGCCTTGGGTGCCTGCGGCGCTTAGGGCGGACTGACTGTGAAAGTTCATTTAGGTACGTTTTTATCGGGTTTTTAGCGTCATCAATCTTCAAGAGAAGATGAGGAGTGATAGCGCGTTGCTTCGCCAAATGAACAGGGAAAAAGGTTGAAGTGATACTTGTCCTTTTCCTTGGCTGCCCGATTAGACATTTTTATCCTTTATACACTAGATGTTTTATTGCGCTACGCTTACCTGCAATATGTAAATTTAGATACAATCTTTTGCCAGTTAAAGCTTGACCCCACTCAAAATAATCTTGACCACTAAAGTTTAGGGTTTTACTTGAATGAGCTGATATGAAAATATCTCTTGTGTTTTCTGCTGGGTTTTCGTTTCGATATGGAATCCATTTCAGACTTTTGCGCTCACAAAATAAAAGCTCCCAATAAGTTAATGTCATCGGTTTGTCAGATAGGTTTCTTATAATGATGTCATTCCCATCGGGGCCACTGCTAAATCCATAACTAACCTCAATTCGGCTTCGGCTTGACCATAGCTCCCACATCTTTACAAGGGCTAGAGCAGTAGATAATCCTGCTCCCCATAATGCAAGAACTTCTTTACTGATTTCCATGATGCCCCTTCTTCAGATGCCTAACGCCTTGCTCAGCGGCAACTTAAAGGGGTGCGTTTTTGCGAATGCAAAAAAGTGCCGCTTTAAATTGTCCTCTGGGACTAGCCAGCATGGGCGAGCTAATAAGGTGAAAGTCCTCTGTAGCAGGATTACCGTCGAGCACCGTGCTGTTAGTAGACGATAACCACTAGCGAATGGCAAGGGCCAAGCCGCGAGGGGTGGTCTGAAGGGCTGATAGTTTGCTCCTGCAATATCTGCATTTCCACCCTCCATGACGGTCAATCGATAGCGCCAGCAGGGTAGCTCTGTGGATAATTAAGCAAGAGTCAGCAACTGGCCAAACGCTCATTGTAATGATTGGAGCACGGTGAAGGCTCGGATCTGAAGATCAGTAGCCGGTATTGGGGTAAGCCGAAGCTAGTCGGTCAGCTTGCTTTAAAACACCTTCGGAAACCGCCCCGTGCGGAACCGCATGCAGGGTGCTGTGGGGGCTTGACGGTATGGGGTCAGGTTGACACATAGGGCAGGGGCCGCATTGGCGGCTTGTGATGCTCTATTTTAGGGTTAGGGATTGATTTTTTCTTTACAAACCTCACCAAGGCATGCTTATATCTCTGAACTTAAGGCACTAGCGCATGCTTTTGGGTGTTGACTGTGGTGGTGCTAGATATAACACGTATGCTTAACAGAGTCTTTCTGTCTTGCTGTCTCTTAAAGTAATATTGAAGTGGAGAATGCTTAATGTTTTGTAATCAATGTGAACAAACAACTCGAACCCCTATGGGCGCTGGCTGTACAGTTGAAGGGGTTTGCGGTAAAACCGAAAAAACGGCTTATCTGCAAGACTTAATCGTTTATGCGGCAAAGGCAATTGGTCAATACGCAACACGGGCGCGTAAGCTGGGTGTGGTTGATGACAAGGTTGATCGCTTTGTGGCTTCTTTTTTATTCACAACCCTTACCAATGTTAATTTTGACGATGATGCTTTGGCTGCACTGCTTAAAGAGTCTGCGGTCATGCGTGACAGTATTCGTCAGCAGTATGAAGATGCTTGCCGCAGCGCAGGCATACAGCCAGAGACTTTAACCGGCCCTGCGGTATGGCGACCTACTGCGACAGTGGCTGAGCTTGTTCGCCAAGGCGGGCAGGTTGCACAAATGTTTAGTCGCACGCATACCAATGAAGATATCGCAGGCCTGGTTCAGCTGGCGACCTACGGTCTTAAGGGCTATGCCGCCTACGCCACTCATGCTCAAGGGCTAGGTCAAACGGATGAAGCGGTTTACGCCACGCTGCATGAAAGCTTGGACGCTTTGTGTAACTCGTCCCCTACTGCTGATGAGCTGCTAGCGCTAAACTTAAAAATAGGCGAAATGAACTTTAAAGTAATGGAGCTGCTTGATACGGGTCATACCACTAACTTTGGTCACCCGGAGCCAACTCAGGTACGTGTTAGCCCTGTAAAAGGCAAAGCCATTTTAATCAGTGGCCATGACATGATGGATTTAGAGGCGCTATTAAAAGCGACACAAGGCAAGGGTCTCAACATTTATACCCACGGTGAAATGTTACCAGGGCACGCCTACCCCGAGCTGAAAAAGTATCCCCACCTAGTGGCAAACTACGGCGGCGCTTGGCAGGACCAGCAAGAAGAATTTGCTAAATTCCCCGGCCCTATCCTAATGACGAGCAACTGTATTATTGAGCCAAAAGAGAGTTACAAACCACGTATCTTTACCACAGGGCCGGTTGGCTGGCCTGGGCTTGCTCATATTGAAAACCATGACTTCTCTGCGCTGATTAATGCGGCACTTTCTTCAGCGGGTTTTGCGGAAGATGCGGCTGAAGAGACCATTACTATCGGCTTTGCCCACAATGCCGTACTCGGTGTGGCAGATAAAGTCATTGATGCGGTTAAAGCCGGCGAGATTAAACACTTTTATTTAGTCGGTGGTTGTGATGGTGCAAAAACAGGACGTGACTATTACACTGAATTTGTTGAAAAAGCGCCAAATGATACCGTTATTTTAACCCTTGGCTGTGCAAAGTATCGCTTTAATCGTCAAGAGCTGGGCGATATTGGTGGCATCCCTCGTCTGCTTGATCTTGGCCAGTGCAACGATGCTTATTCAGCCGTAAAAATTGCCTTAGCCTTAGCCGATGCCTTTGAGTGCGAGGTTAACGACTTGCCGCTTTCTTTAATCATCTCTTGGTTTGAGCAAAAAGCAGTGGTCATTCTGTTAACCCTACTGCACCTCGGATTAAAAAATGTGCGCTTGGGGCCCAGCTTACCCGCGTTCATCACGCCCAACGTATTGAATATATTGGTTGATGCCTATCAAATTAAGCCCATTACCACAGCCGAAGAAGATTTGGCTGCGATTGCTGCGGCTTAAATAAAAGGAGATTTGAGGGGAGGCTGGCCATGCTTTGCATGTTTGGTTTCCCTTTTTTTATTTACCTCTCTTTTTAGGAAAATACCATGTCTTATTATTTCCTTGCCCATAAGCGCTTTCAAAGCCTGATAGATGTGCTGACAAAGCAGGGCTACGCTTGTATTGGGCCACGAGTACAAAATGGCGGCATCATGCTTGCGCCCTTAAACCACGCCACTGAGCTGCCGTGGGGGGTGCAAGATGAGCAAGGTCCCGCCCACTACCGCTTGCTCGAGGGAGACAAAAAACGTGCTTTTGCTTGGAGTAATAGTCCATCTTCCTTAAAGCCTTTTTTGTTTAAGCAGCAAGAAACCCTATGGCACGCCAGCCGAGATGAAGAAGGGCGTTATAAATTTGACCCTGTTATTGAAAGCCAGCGCCAAGCACTCATTGGTATTCGCCCCTGTGATTTGGCGGCAATGGCGATACAGGATAAGGTCTTTCTCGAAGGGCCATATATTGACACTCGTTACCAAGCGCGTCGTCAATCTTTATTTACCGTTGTTGTCAATTGCACCCACCCTGCAGACACGTGCTTTTGTCATGCCCAAGGCTGCGGCCCCAAGGCCAATAAAGCCTACGATCTTGCCATGAGCGAAACAGATGACGGGCTCGTTATGGAAGCAGGCAGCCCCGCTGGAGAAGAGGTGCTTTGCCTGCTGAATTTACCCATCGCAGCAGCCGAAACCGTTGAGCAAGCAGCACAAGAAATTGCCGCTGCGGCACAGCGTCAAACCCGCACCACTCCCCCACTTTCTTCTATGAAGGCGCAATTTTTAGCCGAAGGAAAAGAGGCGCAATGGCAGGCGGTGAGTGACCCTTGCACCAGTTGTGGCAGCTGTACCCAAGTTTGTCCCAGCTGTTTTTGCCATAAAGAGACCCTATTTCCTTCAATGGATGGCGTCGGGGGTGAAAAAGTACGGGAGTGGGATTCTTGCCACGGTGAGGCTCACAGCTACCTTAATCATGGCGCAATACGTAAAGAAAAACATCAACGCTATCGCCAATGGCTTAGCCACAAATTTGTTTCTTGGCATGAACAATTTGGTGAATCAGGTTGTGTTGGCTGTGGGCGTTGTATTAGTTGGTGCCCACAGGGTATTGATGTAACCGCCAGCATAGCAACGGTGATGGAGGTTAAAGATAATGATGGATAGCTATACGCCACGCTCGGTAAAAGTGCTTGAGCGATTTCAAGAAACGGCTAACACCGTCACCCTTAGGCTAGGCTTTACAGCCACGGTGCAGGCGAGTGATTATGCTTTTAAACCTGGGCAATTCAACATGCTTTGCTGCGATGAGGGTGAGATACCGATTTCGATAGCGGGCGCGTCTGAGCAAGGCTACTTTGAACACACCATTAGCATATTAGGCCGTGTTAGCCAGCACTTAAGCCTTGCTCAGCAGGGGGACTACCTTGCGTTGCGCGGCCCCTTTGGTCAGGGCTGGCCGCTGGATAAAAGCGCTGATTTGCTCATCATAACCGGTGGCATTGGTGCGGCACCGCTACTGCCTCTGGTCAATCACTATCTATCTAACCCACATTGGCAAGGGCATTTATATTTACTACATGGCATTCGGGATGAGGAGAACTTCTTGTTTCGTAAGCAGTTCGAAGCATGGCAAGGTTCGGATAAAGCAACGGTGCTACTGAGTGCCAACAGAGCCACCGATACTTGGCAAGGAGAAGAAGGCCTAGTGACAGAGCGGATTAATGATTTACCACACCTTGATTTTAAAAAGTTAACGATGCTCAGTTGCGGCCCGGAAGTGATGATGAAGGATGCAATTAAGCGCTTAGAAGAAAAAGGCTTACAAGATGAAAATATCTATATCAGCCTAGAGCGCAATATGCACTGTGGTATAGGTCACTGTGGCCACTGCCAGATTGGCGGCCAATTTGTCTGCAAAAATGGCCCTGTCTTTGCCTACCCCAAGCTTAAGAGATCATTGCAGCTTGGTTTATAACGCTGATCAGTATCCCTCGGAGTCAATGCCAGTGAGTTAAGCCTTAAGCTATTCAGTTGGAGGCCTTTGCACCAGAAGGCCTCATTATATTTAAAATTTGTGATAGGGGACATGGCGGCTATCCTTTTATAATCTATACTTTTCGTCTATGCAGAGAAAAAAGTATCGTCTTGAGTGGAATAGCGGTATGAGTGTCGGTATCGATGTTATCGATAACGAACATAAGATGCTGATTGATATGGTCGCCCGACTATCAGATGCCATTGATAACAATGATGCTGATGAAGTGGTTCTGGAGATATTCGAGCGCCTTGAGCTTTATGTAAAAGAGCACTTCTCTCGGGAAGAGGCGCTGATGGCAGCGTTTAATTATGCTCGTCTGGTTCCCCACAGAAAACAACACCAAAAATTTATAGAAAAAATATCTGAATTCAAAGTGACACTGCAGGAGAACTACTCCATTGCGGTCGCAGAAGAGGTTAACTTATTTCTATTCAACTGGTTAACCAACCACATCCTAATTGAAGATATGCGTTTCTCCTTGCCCGCTTATGAGTGTGGCTTGAGTGATTACCAGGCCAGACAGTTAACTGGATTAAAGGGTTTTGCTATCTGGCTTGGGCGCAATATTCCGCTTAGACAGCGAATATTATTGGCTGCATTGATCCCCATTGGTGGCATATTGCTGTTGAGCCTATTTATCCTTTTTTCCGGTTATCAACAGCTAGGTGATATGAAATCGCTTCTGGTGAAAAATAAGCTATTGCAGACAGTCAATGAGCTTACACATCACTTACAAACCGAGCGAGGCCTCTCCGTAGGCTATATAGCCTCTGAAAACGACTACTATTTTAATAAACTTGCCGACCAGCGGCGTCTCAGTGACCAGCATATTGTACGGTTTAATGATGAGTTGCAGCGTAGTTATGCTGTAACCCTTGGGGTGGATGTTTTACGGCCCATTGAGCAAGCCTGGCAACAGCTACTGCAGCTGAAACGATGGCGTGAAAAAGTAGATGAAAAAATGGTTGCGGAGGGTGACGTTAAACAGTTTTACACCCTGCTGATTGCTGATTTTCTTGATCTTCCGAGCACCCTATTGCAACTCGAAGTGGCCTCTAATATCGCCTTGAAAATGGCCGCTTTTACCTCGGTGTTGCGCCTTCGGGAGTCGGGGGCATTGCAGCGTGATTTGGGGGTTGAGGTCATCGACGCAGTGCACTTTAGTGAAGAGGATCACACGGTTTTTGCCCGTCTGTCAGGTGAGCAACGCGGCATCCAACACTTGATTGAGCAGCTGTTAACCAGCAAGCAGCGAGAGACGCTTCTCGCGCCGTATCAGCTCGAAGCGGCAGCCGTGCAATCTTATCAGGTACAGATATACCAAGCGGCGGCTGATGGCCAGCTCACTCACCTGAGTAGCCAGCGGTGGTTTGAAGTGATGTCGAACAAGCTAAATAAGTTGAAAGTGATCGCCGATCAGCTGGCAGCAGATGTTGAATCTCGTATTCATCATAAAATTCAAATATTGACAGCAAGGCTCAGTTACTATGCTTTTGGGCTCTTGGTTATTTTGGCGCTTATCTCATGCTCATCCTGGTTGTTGAGTTACAGTATTATCTCCCCTGTACACCGTGTTACCAGAGCCATGAAACGTTTGGCGCTGGGGTATCGAGATTTTCATTTTTTCGATAAATTTGCAAAAGATGAGCTGGGTGAAATGGTTGATGCCTATGAGGCTTGCCGTATCAATCTTCTGCGGGCTGATATTGCCGAAACCGTTCACTCTCGGCGGCAGGATTTTAACTTGAAAATAAAGATCAGGGAGCGGGAGCATTATAGAGCGCTCTCGTCAATTGATCCTCTAACCGGTGTATTGAACCGGCGTGAATTCAATAAACGCGCTCAATATGAGATTGAGATGGCGTGGCGTTATGGTCGGCCCTTCTCCTTGATGATGATTGACCTTGATCATTTTAAAAAAATAAATGATCTGTACGGGCATGGGGGCGGTGATACTGTTCTTAAGGAGTTTTGCAACACCTGTTATCGCACTATTCGAGAGATTGATATTCTGGCCCGCGTCGGAGGAGAGGAGTTTGCTATTCTGCTGCCAGAGACAAACGCCAGACAAGCTTACGAGCTGGCTGAGCGGATACGTATAGCGGTCAGTAAATTATCGATTCCTGTGAATGGCGCAGAGGCTTCGGTAACGGTCAGTATCGGCATAGTTGAGTGGTCATCGGCACATCAAAAAGAGATCGAGAAAGTGCTGGCTGATGCTGACTCGGCACTCTATCAGGCTAAAAGTTCGGGGAGAAATCGAAGCATCATCTCTACACCTGTTGATGGCAAAACTACTCACTGAAGAGTTGTTTCAGTAGCATGCGGCCCACCGTAATACCCTCTTTTACATGAAAAAATACCTTTTATCACCCAAGATCGAATGTAATACTTGCCTAGCTATTTCATGGGTTTGTACAAAGACCTCAGACACGTTAAATTGTACATAATTTATGAATTATTCGGGCTTGGTTTCAGGTTGTGGTTGTGTCAAAAAAATAACACCCACTGTTTTGCGGGTGGGTTAAGGTGGGGTGTGAAGGGTGATGACCGTGGTTGTCTTTCTGTATCTATTTGTTTTTGTACGATAAATAAAAAGTGGGCGCAAAATTTGCATTTTGTGTCGCAAGTTTAATGGAGAGTGAGTTATGGCAAAGCCAGAAGAGCTTGATTTGGCAGATAAAGGCGCAAAAGGCGGTAGCAAAAAGATTATTTTAATCGCCGTTCTGGTGCTGGTCGGGATGTTAGCGCTGGTGGGTACCCTGGTGGGTACCTTGTGGGCGTTAGGTGTTATTCCGGCACAACAGGGGGAGTCTGCACAGGTTTCGGCGGAGCAGGTTGAAACAAGCACCGAAGAAGAGCCAAAAGGGCCTGCGGTTTATATGAAGGTTGAGCCACCTTTTGTGGTTAATTTTGATGGGCAGGGAAAAGCACGCTTCCTGCAGGTGACGATGGAGATTGTGGGGCATGACGAGTCGGCGCTGGAGGATGCGATGCATCACATGCCAGCCATTCGCAACGCAATGTTGTTGATTTTAAGCAGCCAAAGTTATGACGTGCTGAGCACGGTGGAGGGGAAAGAGCAGTTGCGCCAGCAGGCGTTAACTGAGGTTCAGGTCATTCTTGAGCGTGAAGTGGGTCACTCCGCCGTTGAAGATCTCTATTTGACCAGCTTGGTGATGCAGTAGGAAGGTACCATGTCAGCTAACGACTTACTCTCGCAAGACGAAATCGATGCGCTGTTACACGGCGTAGATGATGGGGATGTCGAGACAGATAATATGGCCGATGATGGCCAGCCCCATAGCTACGACTTTACCTCACAGGATCGTATCGTTCGGGGGCGGATGCCAACCCTGGAGATGATTAACGAACGTTTTGCCCGTTTCTTTCGTTTTAGTATTTTTAACATGTTGCGCCGTTCGCCGGAGATCACCACCAGTGGTGTCGAAATGATTAAGTTTGGTGAATATGTCCACACTCTTTATGTTCCGACCAGTTTGAATATGATCAAAGTAAAGCCGCTGCGTGGAACCGCGCTATTCGTTATTGACCCTAAGTTGGTTTTTATTTTGGTGGATAACTTTTTTGGCGGTGAAGGGCGTTTTCATGCGCGAATTGAGGGGCGGGAGTTTACACCGACAGAGCAGCGTATTACCCATATGTTGTTGCAAGAGGCCTTCAAGGATATGCAGAAATCCTGGGCGTTGGCGATGGAGGTAGAGTTTGAGTATCAGAGCACAGAAGTTAATCCGCAGTTTGCCAACATTGTAAGTCCTACCGAGGTGGTGGTGGTGAGTAAATTCCATGTAGAACTGGAGGGCGGGGGAGGTGATTTCCACATTACCATGCCTTACTCAATGTTGGAGCCGATTCGAGAGCTATTGGATGCGGGTGTCCAGAGTGATCGTTCAGAGAGGGACGACCGCTGGACTGATGCACTGCGTGAGGGTGTTCAGGATGCCCTGGTGGAGGTTGACTGCCCTCTGACTCGGGCAACGATGTCGTTGCGGGATGTTGTTAAGTTGCAAGCGGGTGATGTTATTCCCATTGAGATGCCGGAGTCATTAACCGGATATATTGAAGGCTTACCCATGTTTCGTGGCCAATATGGCAGTCATAAAGGTAATGCGTGCCTGAAGGTCGATGAGATTATCGTTCGCTCTGAACAGAAACCGAGCCTAACCATAGGAGGCGATGCCGATGAGTGATGAAAAAAACCAGGATGAGATGGCCGACTCTTGGGCGGCAGCCCTTGATGAGCAGACCGGCGAGAGTGGTGATGCCGCAGGTGCAGCAGATGTTGAAGCGGGTGATGCCTGGGCTGATGCTTTAAACGAGCAGGCTGAGGCCGAAGTGGCACCGCTACAGGAGATGTCAGAAAACTCAACTTTCGCCTCTGCGGAGGGCGATGTGAATCTTGATATGATTCTGGATATTCCGGTTGATATTTCAATGGAGATCGGGCGCACCAAAATCAGCATTCGTAACCTTTTACAGCTCACCCAAGGCTCGGTTGTCGAGCTGGACAGACTGGCGGGTGAACCCCTCGATGTGATGGTTAATGGCACACTCATTGCGCACGGAGAGGTGGTGGTGGTTAATGAGAAATTTGGTATCCGTCTAACCGATGTCATCAGCGCCACAGAGCGCATCAAACGCCTGAAATAATATGTTTAAAACTCTATTTATAGTGCTTATATTGGCCCTTTTTCCACTGCTGGTGATGGCCGGGGGTGAGGTGAGCAGTGCCGATGCAGCGGCCACGGCCACGGCTCAAACAGGTGTGTTGGATGTTGGCAGTGCGATACGGTTAGTTCTGGGGCTGTTTGTTGTTCTCTTTCTCATCATCGCTAGCGCCTGGTTGTTTAAGCGCTTTGGCCGCTGGCAGGGGGGTTATACCGATCAGCTGAAAGTTGTCGGTGGTCTGGCCGTGGGGGCGCGTGAGCGTATCGTTTTGGTTCAGGTGGGTGAGCAACAGCTATTGATTGGTATCGCCCCAGGCAATATTCGCACACTGCATGTATTAGATGAATCACTTCCTCCGGTCGATCTTGGCAGTATGGGCAAACCGATAGCAGAAAAGTTTGCAGCGGTTTTGAAAAAACAACGTAACGGGCGAGTGGTGAATGAAGCTTCTACAGAAAAATAGCCCATCCTTTGTTTTGGCCGCGGTGGTACTCCTGTTAATGCTGTGGCCAACACTCTCCATGGCCGCTGACGGTGTGCTGCCGGCAGTGACCGTGACGGATAATCCCGACGGTTCGAAAACCTACTCCGCAACACTGCAAATTCTCTTTTTGATGACCATGCTCAGCCTGCTGCCCGCAGCGCTGATCATGATGACCTCTTTCACGCGGATTATTATTGTATTGGCGGTATTGCGCCATGCCATCGGGCTGGCACAGTCACCCTCGAATCAGATTTTGATTGGCCTGGCACTGTTTCTCACGCTGTTTGTGATGGCACCGGTATTTGAAAAGGTGAATGAGATGGCCGTGCAGCCCTACCTCGCAGATGAGATGAGCCTTCAGGATGCAGTTGTGGCCGGGAGCGGCCCGTTTCGTGAGTTTATGCTAAACCAGACGAGGGATAATGATCTGGAGGTGTTTGCGAAAATATCAGGCACCGAGTATATCGCCTCTCCGGAAGAGATTCCTTTTACATTGCTGTTGCCTTCATTTGTGACCAGTGAGTTGAAAACGGCATTTCAGATCGGCTTTATGATTTTCCTGCCTTTTCTAATTATCGATCTGGTTGTTGCCAGTGTGTTAATGGCCATGGGCATGATGATGCTCTCACCCATGATGATCTCACTGCCCTTTAAATTGATGCTGTTTGTCTTGGTTGACGGCTGGGTTCTGATTATGGGCACCCTGGCATCAAGCTTCTATATGTAGGAGGGAGATATGACTTCAGAAACGGTTCTAACCATTGCCCGGCATGCCATTGAAGTAGCAGTGCTGATGGCGCTGGTGCTGTTGCTGCCAGGATTGATTATCGGTTTATTGGTTGCTGTTTTTCAAGCCGCGACACAGATCAATGAGATGACACTCAGCTTTGTGCCCAAATTGATCTTCACTTTTGGGGTGCTACTCTTTGCCGGGCCATGGCTGTTAAATCTGTTAGTTGATTATACGCGTGGCCTGTTCATGAGTATCCCCTCGATGATTGGTTAGATAGCGTGCACTTTACGACGCCAGAGTTAACCGCCATGGTGGGTGCTTATCTATGGCCCTTTTTTCGTATTGGCGCGATGTTGATGGCGATGCCTTTGATCGGCACAAAAACAGTGCCAAAGCAGGTGCGCCTCGGCTTTGCTCTGGTTTTAACGCTGATCATAGCGCCGCTGGTACCCGCTGTTCCCCAGGTTGACCCCCTCTCTATAGAAGCAATTTTTATCATTTTTCAGCAGATTTTAATCGGCGTTGCGATGGGCTTTGTGTTGCACCTGGTGTTTGCCGTTTTTCTGGTCGCTGCACAGGTGATCTCCATGCAGATGGGGCTTGGCTTTGCGATGATGATTGACCCTCAATCGGGTACCAGCGTTCCTGTTTTGGGGCAGTTTTTTTCGATTGTCGTCACACTGGTATTCCTGTCGCTAAATGGCCACCTGTTGTTAATCGAAATGTTGGCGAATAGCTTTTACACCCTCCCTATCTCCTCTTCAGGCATCTCAACAGATGGCTTTTGGCGGATCGCCTTGTGGGGACAAGAGGTTTTTTCAGGTGCTGTTTTGGTGGCACTGCCTGCCATTGCCGCGCTGCTGTTTGTCACGTTGACGCTGGGTGTGATGACCCGTGCGGCGCCGCAGTTTAATATTTTTGCAGTGGGTATCCCGATTAGCCTTATCTGGGGGTTGATGATCATTTACGTCATTTTACCCGGTCTGATTGAGCAGATTGATGACATGTTTATGAGTGGTTTCCAACTCATTAGTCGCCTGCTAGGCGGTGCCTAATGGCCCAGGACGACAGCGGTGAACGCACCGAAGAACCCACCGCAAAACGATTACAAGAGTCCCGCGAAAAAGGACAAATTCCTCGATCCCGCGAATTAAATACCCTGATGGTTCTTATCGCCAGTGTGCTGGGGCTGCACCTGTTAGGTGCGGGCATTGTTGAAGAGATTTCATCAATTTTCAGAGCCACCCTGCACATTAGTCGCGAAGAGATTTTTGACAGCAGAGCCCCATTGGTGATGTTGAAGCAGGTATTGACGGATGCCTTGCTAATGCTGGTGCCTTTTTTTGCATTGATCGCTATTGTTGCCATCTTCTCGGCAATCATGTTGGGAGGGTGGAGTTTTAGTGTGAAATCACTCGCCTTCAAGGCATCTAAAATGGACCCGATCAAAGGCGTTGGCAGAATGTTTGGTGTCAAAGGGTTGATGGAGTTGGTGAAAGCGTTAGCCAAGTTTTTTCTGATCGCAACCGTGGCTGGACTCTTGTTGTGGAACCAGTTGGAGGAGTTTCTCCAGCTGGGGATGCAGACCGTTGAAGTGGGGATGGCACACTTTGTGGATATCCTCTTTTGGGTCATGCTTATTTTGGTGCTCTCGCTGGTGGTGGTTGCGGCCCTTGATGTGCCTTTTCAGTTATGGGATCACAAGCGGCAGCTGAAAATGAGTATGCAAGAAATCAAGGATGAAACGAAACAGGCTGAGGGTAGCCCTGAGATGAAAGGGCGGATTAGGCAGATGCAGATGGAAGCGGCCCAACAGCGCATGATGCAAGACGTACCAACGGCTGACGTGGTCATCACCAACCCGGATCACTATGCGGTAGCGCTTAGTTACAACCAGAATGAGAGCGGTGCTCCCAAGGTTGTTGCCAGTGGGGTTGACCTGGTTGCACTGCAAATTCGTGCGATTGCCAAGGAGCATGACGTGGCCATTGTAGAGGCGCCACCTCTGGCGCGTGCCATTTATCACAGTGCTGAGATTGGAGCCGAAATTCCGGCAGGGCTCTATGTTTCAGTCGCCAAAATTTTGGCTTATGTCTACCAAGTGGACTTGTATCAGAAACAGCAAGGGGGTAAGCCCAGCTCATTAAAAGAGAGTGACTTACCTATTCCTGATGATTTACGAAGAGATTGATCGTTGATGTTTGAGTTAAAAAAAATCACTCAATTCTTTAAAATGGTAATGAGCAATGGCTTGGGTGCGCCGCTGCTGATGTTGGCAATGCTGGGTATGGTGGTGATACCGATGCATCCGCTTATACTGGATGCGCTATTTACCTTCAATATTGCGCTGGCACTGTTGGTTCTCCTTGCCGCCGTCTACGTTAAGCGACCGCTTGATTTTGGTGTATTTCCGGCTGTTTTGCTGATTGCGACTCTGATGCGACTGGCCCTTAACGTAGCCTCTACTCGAATAGTCTTGCTTGAAGGTCATACCGGAACAGATGCCGCAGGCTATGTGATTGAAGCGTTTGGCGAGTTTGTTATCGGTGGTAACTACGCAGTGGGTATTGTGGTGTTTGCCATATTGGTGATTATCAACTTCGTGGTGGTTACCAAAGGTGCTGGGCGCATATCAGAAGTGAGCGCACGCTTTACTCTTGACTCCATGCCGGGCAAACAGATGGCAATTGATGCTGACCTGAATGCCGGTATGATCGATGCCGACACCGCTAAATTGCGTCGATCAGAAGTGGTGCAGGAGGCTGATTTTTATGGCTCCATGGATGGTGCCAGCAAATTTGTCCGTGGTGATGCTATTGCGGCGATCATGATTCTATTCATCACCCTGATTGGTGGGTTGGCAATTGGTATGGCGCAGCATGATATGCCCTTTGGCGAGGCGGTGCATAACTTCAGCCTGCTGACCATCGGTGACGGGCTGGTGGCGCAAATTCCATCACTGCTGCTCTCTACCGCCGCCGCCATTGTGGTGACCCGTGTCTCCTCGGAGCAGGATATGGGCGGGCAGGTGGCCGACCAACTATTGCAGCCCAGAGCGTTAGCCGTGACGGCCGGTATTATGGTCGTGATGGGGGTCATTCCGGGCATGCCTAACATCGCTTTTTTAAGCTTGGCAGCGCTGTGTGGTGGTGCGGCTTATTGGGCTAAACAGCGCCTCGCCCAGTCGTCAGAGGTAGCCCTTGCGGGAGGGGGTGTCACGGGGCAGGCTGCGGTTTCGCCGGTCGAGCCGGTAGCGGCAGAGCCTGAGGTGAAAGAGCTGGGCTGGGACGATGTACCTCCAGTCGATTTGGTGGGCTTAGAGGTTGGCTATCGCTTGATTCCCATGGTGGACAAATCCCAGGGTGGCGAGTTAATGGGGCGCATCAAAGGTGTCCGTAAAAAACTCTCGCAAGAGTTGGGCTTTTTGATTCCGCCGGTACATATTCGGGATAACCTGGATCTTGCGCCGAACGCTTATCGTCTTATATTGATGGGCGTTACAATTGCTGAAGATGAGGTGTTTCCTGATCGTGATCTGGCACTGAACCCCGGGCAGGTGTATGGCAGCCTGCAAGGGGCTGAGTGCCGGGATCCCGCCTTTGGCTTGGAGGCAGTTTGGATCGAGGATGGACAGAAAGAAAATGCACAGACACTGGGATATACCGTGGTCGACCCCAGTACCGTGGTGGCGACACATTTGAGCCATATATTGCAACGTCACGCCCATGAGTTGATCGGTCGAGAAGAGGTTCAACATCTATTGGACAACCTGGCTAAAAAAGCGCCTAAACTGGTGGAGGAGCTGGTGCCCAATGCGCTGCCACTGGGGGCTGTATTGAAGGTGTTGCAAAACCTGCTGGTTGAAAATGTCACTATTCGGGATATTCGTACGATCGCCGAAACTTTGGCGGATTACGCACCGCAAAGCAAAGACCCTCTCTTTTTGACGGGTGTGGTACGCGTATCGTTGGGACGTGCCATCCTGCAAAATATTGCGGGGCCAGCGGTTGAGCTGGAGGTGATGACACTCGCGCCTAATCTGGAGCAGATACTGCAACGCTCGGTACAACAGGCAGGTGAGGGCGGGATAGAGCCAGGCATGGCTGATAAGTTGCACAGTGCACTGCAAGAGCACACCCAGCGCCAGGAGTCATTGGGCAAGCCCGCTATTCTCCTTGTCTCAGCGCCGATACGCCCGTTAGTGGCGCGATTTGTGCAGCACTCAATCCCAGGGGTGAGTGTGCTCTCATATAATGAAGTGCCGGATGATAAACAGATTAAAATTATCGCCACTATTGGATAGCCATCTATCTATGGCAAGGGCGAAAGGGGCTAGCTATGAAGATTAAGCGTTATTTTGCGGCTGATATTCGCCAGGCGATTCGCCTCGTTCGTGAAGAGCAGGGGGCTGACGCGGTGATCCTTTCCAATCGCAGCGTTGAGGGTGGAGTGGAGATCGTCTCGGCAGTTGATTATGATGAGTCACTCTTTGAAGAGCAAACCGCTGGATCTGTAGAACCCCCGGTCATAAAGCCACCTGCCGTGGCGAAGAAGAGTGAACACCCCGCCCGTTTTGATGATCACTTTCGTGATGATGAGTATCACCCCGACCCCATACGTCAAAAGAGTGTCAATAAGGCAGCGGCACACCACTCTCCCCAAGGTGCCCCTGAAAAAAGAGCCGGTGCGATGCGTCAAAATCGTGCTGCTGCACGAAAAGAGGCCGTCACAACGCCCTCTGAGCGTCAAGTTTTCGACAGATCACCAAGCCATCGTACACCTCAAATGGAGTGGAGCCAGGATCCAGTGCTGGTGGGTATGAAAAATGAGCTAACAGAATTGCGGGGTTTAGTCGAGCAGCAATTGAGTGGCTTTGCATGGGGAAGTATGGTGCGTCAGCATCCGCTGCATGCGCGGTTGATGCGACAGCTAATGACATTGGGATTGAGTGCGCAAGAGAGTATGCGCATCGCAATGGCAGTCAATGAAAAGCAATCTTTTGAACAAGCGTGGCGTTTAGCACTGACGATTATGGAGCAGCGCTTAATGATGACAGAAGATGATATTTTGAGTGATGGCGGTATGGTTGCGCTGGTAGGCCCCACGGGCGTTGGAAAAACTACCGCGATTGCGAAACTGGCAGCACGTTATACGCTGCGTCACGGGGCAGGCCGGGTAGCACTGATCACCACAGACAATTACCGTATCGGCGCTCAGGAGCAGTTGCGTACTTTCGGTCAGATTTTGGGTGCCCCCGTCTATGTTGCCAAAAACTACCAAGAGCTGGCGCAGACTATTGAGGCGATTGATGATAAAGAGCTGATATTGATCGATACCGCAGGGATGAACCCTCAGGACCTTCGACTAACGGAACAACTATCCCGGCTGCGAAGCTCGGTGCATGAGGTGAAGTGTTACCTGGTTCTCTCGGCAAACAGTCAGGCCGCCGGGCTGGAGGTGGCAGTGAATACATTTAAAAAAGTGGGCTTACAAGGGTGTATTATCAGCAAGATTGATGAAACGACCAGCCTTGGTGAGGTACTATCGGTTGTGTTGACTCACAACTTACCCATCGCATACATCAGTGACGGGCAGCAGGTCCCAGAGGATTTGCACCCTGCGCGTGCACATGACCTGTTGGCGCGCTGCATCGCGATGGCCGAGAAACAGAACTGCCCGCTCTCCGATGAAATGGTTGAGCTTCAATATGGAAAGGTGGCCATGAATGCTAATGTCTGAAGGCTACGATCAGGCAGAAGGACTTCGTCGAATGAGTAAAGTAAACCCAGTTAGAGTGTTGACGGTTGCCAGCGGTAAAGGCGGCGTGGGTAAAACAAATATTTCGGTCAACCTCGCGGTGAGCCTTGCCCAGCTAGGCCGTCGAGTGATGGTGATGGATGCCGATCTGGGGCTGGCGAATCTTGATGTTATGCTGGGTCTTCACCCGCAATACAACCTTTCACATGTACTGAGTGGCAAACGAACACTTGAAGAGATCATACTCACAGGGCCGGCGGGTATTCGTATTGTGCCCGCCTCCTCCGGTGTGCAAAATATGGCAGAACTACAGCCCGCACAACATGCGGGTTTAATCCGCTCATTCAGTGAGTTAAGTCATACACTGGACGTGCTGATTATCGATGCCGCAGCGGGTATTTCAGATAGTGTGGTCAGCTTTAGCAAGGCGGCACAAGAGGTACTGGTGGTGGTGTGTGACGAGCCAGCTTCACTCACCGATGCTTATGCGCTGATTAAACTATTAAGCCGTGAACATGGGCTGTTTCGTTTCCGAATTATAGCGAATATGGCCGGTTCTACTCAGGAGGGGCGTGAGCTGTTCAAAAAGTTGACCCGCGTCACAGATAAGTTTTTAGATGTGATGCTGGACTTTGTTGGCGTAGTTCCCTACGATGAATACTTGCGAAAATCCGTGCGCAAACAACGAGCTGTGGTGGAGGCGTTTCCTAGAAGCAAAGCCTCGATGGCCTTTAAAGAGATGGCCAAGCGCATTGAAAATTGGCCAGTGCCCAGTGGGCCTGGAGGGCACGTTGAGTTCTTTGTTGAGCGACTAATACAAGCAGGGCGAAACAGTGAAGAGGGGAAATTATGAGTGGCGTTGCCATGCCTAAAGCTCCAAGAAGTGATATAGCCATCCCTGATAAGATGGTGAAAAAGTATGCCACCTTAGTCAAGCGAATAGCTTACCACCTGATGGGGCGGTTGCCGCCTACGGTTCAGGCGGATGATCTGATTCAATCGGGCATGATCGGCTTACTTGAAGCCGCACGTAATTATGATGAAACACAGGGTGCCAGTTTTGAAACTTATGCCGGTATTCGTGTGCGAGGCTCGATGCTGGATGAGATTCGTAAAAATGATTGGGTGCCGCGTTCAGTACACAAAAAAACTCGAATGGTGGCTGAGGTTGTCAGAGAGATCGAAAACCGTACAGGGCGCGATGCCCGTGACCACGAAATTGCCGAAGGCCTGGGCTTTACCATGAAGGAGTATCACAAGATACTCAAAGATACGGGTGGACAGCGGGTATTTAGTTTCGATGAGATTGGTTTAGATGGTACCTCACTTTCTGAAACCTATGCCGATGAGCGAACCGGGCCATACGAAGGTTTGCAGACCGATGGTTTTCGTAATCACCTGATGGATGCCATTGCTGGCCTGCCTGAGAGAGAGCGACTGGTGATGGGGTTATACTACGACGAAGAACTCAATCTGCGAGAGATCGGAACCATCCTGGGAGTGAGTGAATCCCGGGTGAGTCAAATTCACAGTCAAGCGGTTATTCGTCTGCAAGCGCGCCTGACACCTTGGACTCGGGGCTGATTTATTAATTAAATAAAAAAGCACCTAAACTAAACTCCCCTATAGGCCGAATAGTAACCCATAGTTTATTACTTCAGATAATTACAAGGTGAGCTTCAATGCCTGCGAATCCTAACATGAAGATCCTTATTGTGGACGACTTCTCCACAATGCGACGCATCATTAAAAATCTTCTTCGAGATTTGGGTTACAACAACACAGCGGAGGCGGATGACGGCCAGACTGCACTGCCTCAGCTTAAAAATGGTAATTTTGATTTTTTGGTAACCGATTGGAACATGCCGGGTATGACCGGTATTGAGCTTCTTAAGCTTGTTCGAGCTGATGAAAACCTCGCTAAGTTGCCTGTCTTGATGGTGACGGCGGAAGCTAAACGTGAACAAATTGTTGATGCTGCGCAATGCGGTGTCAATGGCTACATCATCAAACCTTTTACAGCCGCCACTCTCAAAGAAAAAATCGACAAAATATTTGAACGCATAGACGGTTAACAGTGCTCCCGTGTTTCCTCTTACCTAGGACGACTCTTTAAATATGTGCGACTCGAATACCCACCCAGAGATGCTCTCTATAGCCGAAAAGCTAGTGGTCGAATTAAAGGCTGGAAATGACGAGCAAGTGACACTGTTGGTTGATGAGCTGGCTCACATTAGAGAGGGTGAGCTGTTTCAGGAGATTGGTAAGCTCACCCGGGAGCTACACAGCTCAATTGCCAGTTTCGAGGTGGACTCAGAGCTTTGTGATATTACCAAAAGTGATATTCCCGATGCAAAAGAGCGTCTGAATTACGTCATCACCATGACCAATCAATCTGCCAACAAAACACTGACAGCGGTTGAAAGTGCCATTCCTCACTGTGAAATGTTACAGGAAAAATCGATTGAGCTACGAGCCGAGTGGAAGCGTTTCGTAAATCGAGAGATGAGTGCAGAAGAGTTTCGCAGGGTAAGTAAAACCCTTGAGGGGTACTTATCTGAAAGCGAAGGCGAGTTGGATGCCGTAAAAGACGCGCTTAATGAGATTTTGATGGCGCAGGAGTTTCAGGATCTGACCAGTCAAATTATCAATCGTGTCATCAAAATGGTTGAAGATGTAGAGGCTCACTTGGTCAATATGATAAAGGCCACGGGTGGTATGCCGGTTGCAGATAAAAAAGATGAAAAAGGTAAGTTGGAAGGGCCACAAGTTCCTAGTTTATCCAAATCAGATACGGTTAATGGACAGGATGAAGTGGATGATCTGCTCTCTAGTCTAGGCTTTTAAGGGTTAATTATGTCGTTTGATGCTGATGACGAAATACTTCAGGACTTTCTGGTTGAAGCGAGTGAGATCCTTGAAGAGCTCTCCGAGCAACTGGTTGAGTTAGAGCACTCCCCCGATGATAGCGAACTGCTGAATACTGTTTTTCGTGGCTTTCATACCATTAAGGGCGGTGGAAGCTTTCTCAGCCTAACGGGGCTTGTGCAGGTTTGTCATAGTGCAGAAGATCTTTTTAATCTTTTGCGCAATGGTGAGCTTTCAGTCAATGCAGGGTTGATGGATGTGGTTTTACGGGTTCTGGATGTCGTGAATGAACAGTTTGATGAGCTGCGCGAAGGGACAGAGCCCTCACTGGCACCACCAGAACTATTGCAACAACTTGAAGCACTTAAGAGGTCGCCAGACTCAGCGAAAGCCGAAGCAGCGGCTGCGCCTGAAGCTGAAGTGACACCAAGCGCACCTGCTACAGACGAGTCGGTGAGTGCGAGTGATGATGTTTTTTTCGAGGCGGATGTCACGCCTAATGCCCCAAGTGATTCCGATGAAATCACCGATGAAGAGTTTGAAAACCTGCTGGACCTGTTGCAGGGCGAAGACGGCAAAGATGTGGCAACCGCACCGGCATCTGATGAAATCACCGATGATGAGTTTGAAGCACTGCTGGATCAACTGCATGGTAAAACAGGTACGCCTGCCCCCGTTGTTGGCGTTAAAACAGCGTCAGCTCCCCCGGCTCCCGGTACCCTTAGTGATGCTGACGAGATCAGCGAAGATGAGTTTGAAGCGCTGCTGGATAAAATTCACGGTAAAAGTGGCGAGCCAGCTCAAGCCGCCTCGACACCTCCACCGAAAGCCCCCGCCACTAATGAACCTGCTAAAAAAGAGGCGGCCTCACCCGCGGCTGTAAAAGAGCCCGTTAAAGCGGCACCACCACCTAAAGCAAAAAAGCCAACCGCACCTCAGGGTGAAACGACGGTGCGGGTGGATACCAGTCGCCTAGATGACATCATGAACATGGTGGGTGAGTTGGTATTAGTCAGAAACCGCCTTGCAACACTCGAGGCGGTTCAGGTCGATGAAGAGATGGCAAAAGCGGTTGCCAATTTGGATGTGGTCACCGCTGACCTGCAGTCTGCGGTAATGAAAACCCGTATGCAGCCAATCAAAAAAGTCTTTGGTCGTTTTCCGCGAGTTGTGCGCGACCTGGCGCGGAGCTTAAAAAAGGAGGTCGACTTGGTCTTGCAAGGAGAAGAGACCGACCTGGATAAAAACCTCGTTGAAGCACTTGCTGATCCACTGGTTCATCTGGTGCGAAATGCAGTGGATCATGGTATCGAGATGCCTGACAGCCGTGTTAAGGCGGGAAAAGAGCGGGCAGGTACGGTTACTCTTTCGGCTGAACAGGAGGGTGATCACATTCTTCTCACCATTTCTGATGATGGTGGCGGTATGGATGCCGATGTGTTGCGTAAGATTTCGGTGGAAAAGGGCGTTCTGGAGCCGGATGCGGCCGCTCGCCTGAGTGATCAAGAGTGTTTTCAGTTGATTTTCGCCCCCGGATTTTCCACTAAGGCAGAAATTTCAGACATATCCGGCCGTGGTGTCGGTATGGATGTTGTCAAGACCCGTATTGTACAGCTGAATGGCTCAGTTGAAATTAGCTCTGAGCTGGGAGTGGGCACTACGCTACAGATAAAAGTACCACTCACCTTGGCGATTATGCCGACCTTAATGGTTTCACTGAAAAAACAGATTTTTGCTCTGCCGCTGGTTAATGTTAATGAGATTTTCCATCTGGATCTCCGTCACACCAATGTGATCGATGGTCAATGTGTCATTATGGTGAGAGAGAAAGCACTGCCACTCTTTTATCTCGCTGACTGGCTGGTGGGTGGTAGCGAACAGAAGGATGAGGGGCACGTTGTGGTGGTCAGTGTCGGTTCGCAAAAAGTTGGCTTCGTGGTTGATCAGCTGGTTGGTCAGGAGGAGGTTGTGATTAAACCACTGGGCAATATGCTGCTTGGAACAGGTGGGTTAGCCGGTGCTACAATCCGGGGTGATGGAAAGATCGCATTGATTCTGGATGTACCCAGTTTAATGAAATCTTACGCCTGATGGAGGCTGAATGTCGGTACGTGTACTGGTAGTTGATGATTCGAGGTTTTTTCGCAAGCGTATCGAAGAGATTCTGAAAGCTGATGGCGGGATAGAGATTGTTGGTTTCGCCGTAAATGGTAAAGAAGCGGTTGAGATGGCCGCCAAACTCAAGCCTGATGTGATCACCATGGATGTGGAGATGCCCGTAATGGATGGCATTACGGCGGTACGAATGATTATGAAGCGCAGGCCCGTGCCGATTTTGATGTTCTCTTCATTAACAACCGATGGCGCACAATCGACACTGGATGCCTTAGATGCGGGTGCGCTGGATTTTATTCCCAAACGGTTCGAAGATATCTCTAGCAACAGTGATGAGGCGAAGTTATTGCTGCGCCGAAGAGTTAAAGAAATTGCTCGCCGAGGCCATGCCGTCAATATGCGGATTCGGCATGCTGCTGTAAATACGCACCCAGCTTCAACGGCAGTGGCTGAGCGCCCAGGCTCAATTATCCCCCGTAACAAACCGATCCCACGGCTGCCGATTCGCTCCCATGAATCATCTAAACAAAACGCTGCCACTGCGACATCCTCGCGGACACAGCCCCGCGAGGCGGCGGACATTAAATTGTTGGCCATTGGTACTTCAACCGGTGGCCCTGTGGCCCTGCAAAATGTATTAACCGCGCTACCTGCTAATTTCCCACTACCCATTCTCATGGTTCAACATATGCCCGGTACCTTTACACCCGCATTTGCTCAGCGCTTGAATCAGGTGTGTGCTATTACCGTCAAAGAGGCGCAAGAGGGTGATCTGTTGCAGCCGGGTGTGGCTCTGCTTGCCCCCGGAGGTATGCAGATGAAGATTGCGCGCCGTGGCAGCCAATATATTGTCAAAGTGGAGGCGGGTGACCCTAAGCTTAACTACAAACCGAGTGTCGATGTCACCTTTTCTTCGATCGCCGCCAACTTTAATGGGCGCACGCTGGGGGTGATACTGACCGGTATGGGGGCCGATGGGCGTGAGGGGTGTCGCACACTTAAACAGAAAAAAGCTGAAATTTGGGCCCAAGATGAAGAAAGCTCCGTGGTATATGGCATGCCTTTTGCTGTTTTTGAAGCAGGGTTGACCAACCGAGTCCTCCCGCTGACTGAAATAGGCTCGGCAATATTGCAAGGAGTATGAGATTGGATTATATAGCCTTGGTAGGCTTGGCACTCGGGTTGCTCGCCGTACTCGCGGGGCAACTTATTGAGGGTGGATCACTCTTAACGCTGATAAATGGCCCTGCTTTTTTGATTGTTGTGGGCGGCACACTGGGAGCCACCATACTGCAATCTCGCTTGCCGGTTTTTAAGCAGAGCATGCGCTCACTGCCCACGGTATTTACGCCACTTGAGATCGATGATAAACAGATCCTCAGAAAAGTAATGCGTTGGTCGACTGTGGTACGCAAAGAGGGCTTTCTGGGGCTTGAGCCTATCATGAATCGAGAGCAAGATCCTTTTGCTAAAAAAGCACTCTCCTACCTTGTAGACGGTATTGTTCCGTCTAGTTTGCGTGATGCGCTCGAAATGGAAATCTCGCTGAGGCAAGAGTCGGAAATTGAATCGGCAAAGGTTTTCCTCGCCATGGGTGGTTATGCGCCTACCATTGGCATTGTTGGTGCGGTAATGGGTCTGATCCATGTGATGCACAACTTGACAGAGCCTGAGCTGTTGGGTGCCGGTATTGCGACTGCTTTTGTTGCCACAATTTACGGTGTTGGGTTTGCGAATTTGGTCTTTATTCCCATTTACAATAAGCTCCGTAGTCTCACCGCTATCCGGTGCCGTTATCGCGAAATGTTGATGGAGGGGGTTGTTGCGATTGCAGAAGGTGAGAACCCTCGATTTATCGAATCAAAACTGAAAAGCTTCCAGACGTAGCCCGCCATGACACGTAAATATCGCAAGCGCCACATGGAGCAAGACCCAGATATACATGAGCGCTGGATGGTCTCCTACGCTGATTTTATTACCCTTCTGTTTGCCTTCTTTGTTGTTATGTATGCCATCAGTATCAGTAAAGAGGGGTCGCTTAGTGTTGTGAGTGACTCTATTGAGCGGGCATTTACACCACAAGATACAAGTAAATCGGTCGCTGAAGATGATGCCGCCTCTTCAACAGAAAGTTCACTCAGTGTCATTGACTTGAATGGTGGTGAGGGCGTGCTTGAAGGGCATGAGTCGCCATCGCCCCCGGTGCCGGAAATATCTGAATCAATGGCTAAGTTGCAAGAGCTGGCAACTCAGGGTGTGATGAAGCCGGTTGTTGATGAAGTAGAGAAGGCGCTTGAATCCTTGATTGAAGAGGGGGGGGTCAACATCACCAGTGACGATCTTTGGGTGCAGATCGACATCGAAAGCAACCTGCTCTTTGAGAGTGGCCTGGCTCAGCTCAATAACAACGTCACCTCGACGATGCGCTCACTTGCACGGGTACTCGAGCAGTTTTCCCATAATATTCAGGTGGAGGGGTATACCGATAATGTCCCGATTCAGAACGAAACTTATCCTTCAAACTGGGAGTTGTCGGCTGCCCGCTCAGCCAGTGTTGTTCACCTTTTCGCACAGAGTGGCGTGGATCCAAAACGGATGTCGGCTGTCGGTTTTGGTGAGTTTCGGCCAGTAGCTGAAAATGATACCCCACAAGGGCGTGCTAAAAATCGGCGTGTGGTGATTGTGGTGTTGGCGGATCAACAGGCGGGTCGACTGATTGAGCTTCAGCAACAACTGCAAGTAGATGACCCATAAATTAAGCCTCTTGTTATGAGCCGCATCGCTTATTTGAGATGGATTGAAAACCCCATGTTAACTGGCATAACCCTCTGTATTAAAAGTGTTTATTATCTGTTTGGCCTGCCTGCTATTCGCGTAAAAATAAAGTTGCCCTATAGTATAGAGGCCTCAATGTATATTTTGGGGTAAGTGAATCGGTGGTTGTGACGATAACAGCGGGTATAACGAAAAAATATTTTACGCATAGGATAAATAGAGCGTGATCAAGCATTGTATGGAGGGGGTTGAGTGAAGGGGCGTGATCGGATATTTCTGGGTGTGGTCTTAACATTTATTGTGGCGGGAGTGATATACCAACTTTCCTCCCCCCTCTATAATATTCTCTTACTTTTTGTGGTCTCCGGGTATTGGGTCTATACGCTCTTGCGGATGAAAAAAAACGGTGAAGCAGCGGCTAAGCTGGCGCTAAGCGAGGCACGTCAGGAGATAAAACAGAAAATCATTGAGATCAACCATGACACCGCTCAATTTGGTGTGGCGCAAGTCAGCGCGGTTTCTGAAGGGTTGGGAAGTGCCCGAAATATTATCTCCAGTGCGGTGGAGGGTCTGTCGATGGGCTTTCAGGGTATGGAGAGCAAATCTCGGCTCCAGCTCGACCTTACGATGCAGATGATGCAACGCTTGACTCCCGATGATAATGCCGGTGGAAAAAGCCTGGCAGATGAAGTGGCAGATATCATGGGGATGTTTACAGAAAACCTGACCATGATGCGAGATGATAGTTTGGCCATGGTCACATCGCTCAATGCGATGAAAGAGTATATTTCTGAGGTTGATCGTCTGCTGCATGAAATTGATGGGATTAGTGCACAAACAAACCTGCTGGCACTCAATGCGGCAATTGAAGCGGCAAGAGCAGGCGAGCAGGGGCGCGGTTTTGCGGTGGTGGCAGACGAGGTGCGTGCCCTCTCAACACGAAGTCATCTATTCAGCGAGCAGGTCAGGGGCAAGTTTACTGTAGTTAAACGTGAAATGGAGGTGGCCAGCCGGGTTGTGGGAAAAATGGCCTCCCGTGATATGACAATGTCGATTAACTCCAAAGATCACCTTAATGATTTGATGCGGGATATTGAGGATATTAACCGCTATGTGGCGCAGAAACTCAGTGAAGTCTCAGGCGTTTCTGAAGAGCTAGCGGTTGATGTAGGCAATGCCGTAAGATCACTCCAGTTTGAGGATATATCTCGACAGCTGTTAGAGCACATGGAGCACCGTGTACAGGGGCTGAATCAGGTGGTTGGCTGTGTGACTCAATTTGAGAGCGACATGGTTGAGATAATGGCCTCACCCGGTGCTCAACAAGAGGCGCTCTATTTTGAGCGCATTGAACAGTTACAAAACCAGCTCAATGAGATCATGGCGGCGATACGTGATACCCCTGTCAGCCATGAAAACATGGATGAAGGCGAGGTGGAGCTATTTTAGTGTTCACCGGTTTCTATCCGGGGGTTAGGGAGATATAATGGCGTACTTTCGTCAATGCCCTCTACATTAGGTTGGAAACGCCCATGTCAACGCACACCACCCGTGCACAGCTACTCAGTGATGCTCTCAAACAACGTATTCTGATTCTCGATGGTGCCATGGGCACGATGGTTCAGGGCTATGCTCTGGATGAGCAGGGCTATCGCGGAGAGCGTTTTAGTGACTGGCATTGTGATGTAAAAGGCAACAATGACCTATTGGTGCTCTCTCAGCCCGATATCATTAAGGCGATTCACAGCGAATATCTCGAGGCGGGTGCCGATATTCTGGAGACCAATACCTTCGGTGCCACCACCATTGCAATGGCTGACTACGACATGCAGGCGCTCGCCTACGAGATGAATGTGGCGGGTGCCCGCCTAGCACGCGAGGCGTGTGATGCTTATGCAACCTCGGAGCGTCCTCGCTTTGTCGCGGGTGTACTCGGTCCTACCAATCGTACCTGCTCGATCTCTCCTGATGTCAATGATCCCGGCGCACGCAATGTCACCTTTGATGAGCTAGTGGAGGCTTACTCTGCGGCGACTAGGGGGCTGATAGAGGGTGGCTCCGACATCATTCTGATCGAGACCATTTTTGATACCCTGAACGCCAAAGCGGCTATCTTTGCCGTACAAAGTGTCTACGAAGCGTTAGATGTTGAGCTGCCAATTATGATCTCCGGCACCATTACCGATGCTTCGGGTCGCACCCTGTCGGGACAAGTGACAGAGGCGTTCTACAACTCGCTGGTACACGCTAAGCCGATCTCCATCGGTTTGAACTGTGCGTTGGGTGCCGATGAACTACGACAATATGTAGAGGAGCTGTCACGGGTGGCAAGCTGCTATGTGAGTGCCCACCCCAATGCCGGACTGCCAAACCCGCTGGCACCTACCGGCTATGATGATACGCCCGAAAACATGGCAGGCCTGATCCGTGAGTGGGCCCAAAGTGGCTTTTTGAATATTATCGGTGGCTGCTGTGGCACCTCCCCCGCCTTTATCAAAGCAATTGCGGATGCGGTTGCGAATCTTCCACCACGCAAAATCCCCGACAATCCTGTCGCCTGTCGCCTGTCAGGTTTGGAGCCGCTCAATATTTACCCAGAATCACTGTTTGTTAACGTGGGTGAGCGCGCCAACGTAACGGGGTCGGCGATGTTCAAGCGGTTGGTGTTGTCGGGTGACTATGATCAGGCGCTGAGTGTGTGTCGCAATCAAGTTGAAAATGGTGCTCAAATTATCGATGTCAATATGGATGAGGCGATGCTGGATGGTAAGCGGGCGATGGTTACCTACCTGAAGCTGGTCGCCTCAGAACCCGATATTTCCAAAGTGCCGGTAATGGTTGACTCCTCTAAGTGGGAGATTATTGAAGAGGGTCTGAAGTGTATTCAGGGGAAAGGAGTGGTCAACTCGATCTCCCTGAAAGAGGGTAAAGCGCAGTTTGTGAAGTATGCGAATTTGATCAAAAGATACGGTGCGGCAGCGGTGGTGATGGCGTTTGATGAGAAGGGCCAAGCCGATACTTTTGAGCGCAAAACGGAAATTTGTAAACGCTGCTACGACATTCTGGTAAATGAAGTGGGTTTCCCGCCAGAAGATATTATTTTTGACCCTAATATTTTTGCCATTGCGACGGGTATTGACGAGCATAACAACTATGCCGTGGATTTTATCGAAGCGACCCGTTGGATTAAGCAAAACCTGCCCCACGCAATGGTCAGTGGCGGCGTTTCAAATGTCTCCTTCTCTTTCCGTGGTAACAACCTGGTGCGTGAAGCGATTCATGCGGTATTTCTCTACCACTGTTTTAAAGCCGGTATGGATATGGGTATTGTCAACGCGGGTCAATTGGCGGTTTATGATGATCTGCCCGACGAATTGCGAGAGCGGGTGGAGGATGTGGTGCTTAATCGCCGCTTGGATGGTACAGATCGACTGCTGGAGATTGCTGAAAAATACCGTGGCGATGGTATCGAGGCAAAAAAAGAGGACCTGGCGTGGCGAGAGTGGCCGGTGGGTAAACGCCTTGAACATGCGCTGGTGAAGGGTGTAGATGCCTATGTAACCGAAGATGCCGAAGAGGCGCGCCTCTCTTTTGATCGACCGATTCATGTCATTGAAGGCCCCTTAATGGACGGTATGAATGTGGTGGGCGACCTGTTTGGCGAAGGGAAAATGTTTCTGCCGCAGGTAGTGAAATCGGCCCGGGTGATGAAAAAGGCGGTCGCGCACTTGATTCCGTTTATCGAGGAGGAGAAGGCCGAGGGTGCCAACAAGAGCAATGGCCGAATTTTGATGGCCACGGTGAAAGGCGATGTGCACGACATTGGCAAGAATATCGTCGGCGTTGTGTTGCAGTGTAATAACTTCGAAGTTATCGACTTGGGGGTGATGGTCTCTACCGCAACCATTTTGGAGGAGGCGAAAAAGCACCAGGTGGATGTGATCGGCCTCTCTGGGTTGATTACCCCCTCACTGGAGGAGATGACCCACATTGCCAAAGAGATGCAGCGTCTTGGCATGAGCACACCGGTGATGATTGGGGGGGCGACAACCTCTAAGGCGCACACCGCAGTAAAAATAGCCAATAACTGCGACCATCCCATCGTGTGGGTGAAGGATGCTTCCCGTGCGGTGGGTGTGGCTCAGAGTCTGATCTCCCCTGAGTTGCGGGGCAACTTTGTTGATAAGCTGCAAGTGGATTATCAGCGGGTGCGTGAAGGCTTTGCCGCCCGTCAAAAAGAGGCTAGCTCGGTCACTTTGAGTGATGCCCGTGCCAATAAAACTCCAATTGATTGGAGCCACGGCGTTGCTCCCGCCCCCCGCACTCTCGGAGTGCAGGTTTTTGAGGGTTACCCCCTTGCTGAAATTGTTGATTACATTGACTGGACACCCTTTTTCCACGCTTGGGAGCTAAAGGGGCGCTACCCAAATATTCTGGACGATGCCACTAAGGGCGAAGAGGCACGCAAAGTGTTTGCTGATGCTCAAGTGATGCTTAAACAGATTATCGAGCAGGCGTGGCTCAAGGCCAATGCGATTATTGGTCTGTTTCCGGCCAATGCGGTGGGAGACGATGTTGAAATATATGAAGATGAATCCCGCCAGAGCCGATTAGAAACCTTCCATTTTTTGCGGGTTCAAAAGCAGCAGCCAAAAGGTAAAGCAAACCGCTCTTTGTCCGATTTTATTGCCCCTAAAGAGAGCGGTCAGCCTGACCATATGGGCTTCTTTGCACTCACCACCGGCTTAGGGATTGAGCAGAAACTGAGTGAGTTTGAAGCGGCTCATGATGACTACAGCGCAATTATGCTGAAGGTGCTGGCGGACCGTCTCGCTGAAGCTTTTGCCGAATTGATGCACGAAAAGGTACGCAAGCAGCTGTGGGGTTACGGTGTCGCCGAAGTGCTGAGCAATGAGCAGTTAATCATGGAAGATTATCAGGGAATTCGACCCGCACCCGGCTATCCAGCCTGTCCGGAGCATACTGAAAAAGGGGTGATCTGGAAGCTGCTGAATGTAGCGGATAACATCGGTCTTGAGCTAACAGAAAGCTACGCGATGGTACCCACCGCAGCGGTGAGTGGTTTCTACTTCTCTCATCCACAAGCCAGCTACTTTTCGATTAGTAAAATCTATAGGGACCAGGTTGCCGATTATGCCAAGCGCAAGGGCATGAGCCTGGAAACTGCTGAAAAGTGGTTGGCTCCCAACTTAGGCTACTGATGCTTAACCGGCCTACCTCTCGCGTGTAGGGGGAGGCTGGTAGCTTTAAAATAATGTGTAAATTTGATGAGGTAGCCGAAATGGCTCACGAAAATGATACTGATTATGGGCCGCTCACCGGGTTGATAGGTACTTGGCAGGGTGACAAGGGAATGGATGTGGCACCTGAGCCAGATGGGCCAGATAATAACCCCTATTATGAGACCATTACCTTTGAGGCTGCCGGTGACGTGGATAATGCGGGTGAGCAGTTTTTGTCGATTGTTCACTATAAACAGGTGGTGCAGCGTAAATCCAACGATGAAATATTCCACCATCAAGTGGGCTACTGGTTGTGGGACGCAAGCAAGAAATTGGTAATGCAGTCGTTTACGATTCCCAGAGGTGTGGCGCTGGTGGCGGGAGGCGTGGCTGTGGCTGAAGATGAAACGATTGTGATTGAGGTCGCCGCAGGTGGTCGCAGTGCCGAATGGCCCATTGCTCAGTCGCCATTTATGCTTGATAAGGCGCGTACCTTGGCATTTGATCAGCAGCTAACACTGCGCGGCGATTGCCTTCACTACCGGGAAACCACGTTGTTGGATATCTACGGTAAGTCGTTTGAACATACCGATCAGAATGAGTTGCTGCGGATGCAGTGAGTAGTGGGGCGTTGAATAATGGCCCCCTTCACCCATTGAACCGGATGAAGGGGGTATTGGTTTTAGCGTTTAAGAATATGCAGCTCTACGCGACGGTTTTTCATCCGCCCATCGGCTGTGTTGTTATCTGCAATCGGATTGGCCGGCCCATACCCTTTGGCTTGCAGGCGCTGTGCGGAAATGCCACGATCCGTGAGGAAGGTGACGACCGCCTGAGCACGTTTTTGGGAGAGTTGTTGATTGAAGCTCTCAGCACCGCGGTTATCGGTGTAGCCAGAAACCTTGATCTCCAACGTTGGGTAGCGCTTCATGGTGCTTACCACTTGATCCAGCTCGATGCCGGATGCTGAAGTCAGCTCAGCCGAGCCTGTTTTAAAAGTGACACCCTTTAGCACAATCACTTTAGCCAGTTTGCAACCACTTTCATCAACCTTGGCACCCATTGCACTATCAAGGCACTGGTCGATATTGTCCAAGACACCATCACCATCCCGGTCAGCAATACACCCTTTGGCGTTGACGGAAACACCTGCTTCGGTGTTTGGACACGCATCCAGCGCATCGACAACACCATCGCGATCACTATCTTTCTCGCAGCCATTAAGATCGACGGTACGCTCAGGCGCGGTATCAGGACACTGATCAAGGGCATCTGTTACACCATCACTATCAGCATCTTTTTCACAGCCACGCTGGTCGACTATGCGTTCAGCAGGCGTATCAGAGCAGCGGTCCACCGCATCAGCCACTCCATCATTGTCACTATCTAAAGCGCAACCATTCGCATCAACGGCATAATTTTGCGCTGTGTTGGGGCAGCGGTCACTGCTGTCTGCAATGCCGTCATTATCGCTGTCTGTTGAGGCTGCTGGCATCGGCTTAGGTGCAGGCTGGGGTTTGGGTGCCGGCTTGGCTTTCTCACCAAAGGGGATCATCAAACCAACATTGAGCAGTAGATCTTCAAAGCGATCCGCACCCAGTATTCGATTTTCTTCGTCGAGTCGGTAGCGTAGCTCAGCGCGTAGCTGCATAGCATCACCGATTGGCTTCATCAGGCCAAGGCCGATGTTGGCGCTGGGGTTGATGGCAGCGTCGCCCGTAAGGGTGGTGCGGAGCATACCAACACCTAAAATTCCGTAGGTGGAGAGGTCGCTACCCCGATTGAAAAAATAGAGACCATCAAGCTGTAGCCCGGTCTGTTTATACTCACCACTACCACTCTCAAAATCCAAAGTATCGAAGTTGAAGTTAAGCTCAAGGTTCCAGCGCTCAGACAACTGCTGGCCCAGTGCAATTTGTGCACCGAAGCCATTATCAGAATTACGGTCCTTATCGGCCTGAATATAGGTGAGCATGGGCGTGAAATATTGCCCCGATGGCTCTGCCACGGCGTTACTTAGCGGAAGTGACACCAGTAATGAAGTGCAGATCAGTAGTGGTGATAACGGTCTTTTCATTTTCCCATCCCTCTGTTTTTCGAGTATCTAACTTATATTTTGAGGCGACAGTGTAGAGGATAGCGGTGATAAATAAAATAGACCACGACTCAGATTGGAAGCGTATTTTGAGTAGCCTGAGTGGTTTGAAGCTGAAAGTTGTTTTTTACAATTTACAAAGAAGGATCTCTTCTCCCGCCTCTACTTTAAGGGTCGTGACTGGGGCAGCTGTTGTCTATGCTGCGGGTGTGATCCGTGTTATTGAGCGTGTTACATGTAGTGTACACTACGACAAATGATTGAATATATCGACTTTTCTCCTCAGCAGATCGACAACGTAGAGCAGGCGCGGCGGCTATTTCATGGTCGTGGTCATCGTTATCCGGGTTGGGAGCACCTCGCTATCGATTGGTTGCCACCGGTGGTGTTGATCACCCTCTATAAAGAAGAGCCACACGATAATTTGATGGCGCTGGCCGAGCAGTTAATGGCACGACTGGCGGGTTGTCGCTCAGTGCAGGTGCAGTTTCGCTGTCGGTCGGGGTCACCGACTGAGCGGTTGCGGGGTGTGGCGATTGAGCAGTTGACGGTTGAGGTTGCGGGGTTGAAGTTTCAACTGCAACTTGGGCGCAGACAAAATTGTGGGCTGTTCTTGGATATGAGTAACGGCTGGCAGTGGTTGCGAGAGCGGGCAGAGGGTAAGCGAGTACTCAATCTGTTCTCGTATACTTGCGCCTTTTCTGTGGCTGCAATAGCGGGTGCTGCTGAGTCGGTTGTGAATGTGGATCTTAGTAAGGCGGCGCTCAGTCGTGGTCGAGATAACCATCGCTTGAATGGCCAAGATACCGGCAAGGTGATCTTTCAAGGTGTGAATATTTTTAAGTCATTCTCACGCCTTAAAAAATATGCCCCTTATGACTTGCTGGTGTGTGATCCGCCGCTGTTTCAAAAGGGTAGTATTGACCTAAAACGAGACTATAAGAAAATTATTCGGCGTATTCCAGAGTTGATGCGTCCGGGTGGTTTGATGATGCTCTGTTTGAATGCGCCAGAGCTGGATGAGTCATTCCTACATGAGACCGTAGCGCAAGCGTGTCCGTCATGTCGCTACCTAGAGCAGATAGCGCCGCCCGAAGTATACGTTGAGGCGCAGCCTGGCAAAGGGCTAAAAGTGTTGATTTTCGTTTACGATGGCTGATTTTTTTTATGCAACATGACGTGTGCGCTAATTTGGTTATGAGGCCCTGATGATTCAACTGCAACAACTTACAGTCACCTACCCCGGAGCCTCTCAGGCTGCGCTGCTACCGACCTCGCTGACTTTTCAACCGGGCGAGCTGGTAGGGCTGTTGGGTGCTTCGGGGGCGGGCAAGTCAACTCTGTTGCGGGCGATTAATATGTTAGTCAGGCCGACGGCGGGTCAACTTGTGGTGAATAATCAGCTGATACACAGCGGGTGCTCACTGCAACAGCACCGCCGTAACAGTGCGATGATATTTCAGCAACATCAACTGCTACTGCAGCAGAGTGCACTGAAAAATGTGCTGTTGGGCCGGTTGGGCTACTACAGCTCTTTGCGTAGTCTGCTGCCGATGTCAAAGGGTGATAAAGAGTTTGCACTCTACTGCTTGGAGCGCGTGGGGCTGCTGGATAAAGCACTTGAGCGGACGGATCGTCTCAGTGGTGGCCAACAACAGCGGGTAGGTATTGCTCGTGCCTTGGCGCAGCAACCCAAAGTGATTCTTGCGGATGAGCCGGTGGCCAGCCTCGATCCTGTCTCCTCTGAGCAGGTGTTGGGGCTGCTGCGTGATATTTGCAAAGAGGATGGTATCACTGCAATTGTCAGCCTGCACCAACTGGTGTTGGCAAAACAGTTTGCAGAGCGTATTGTGGCCCTCTCTGCAGGTGAGGTGGTGCTCGATGGCCCGCTTAATGAGCTGGACGAGACTCAGCTGGCCACCATCTATCCGCAGGGTTGTGTAACCCGAGCCCACGGGGTTGAATCATAAAAGAGAGAGAAGATGTTACAAAAGTGGATATTAATGATGGTATTGACCACGCTGCCCTTGCTTGCGGCAGTGGCGGATAATCCTGATACCCTGAAAGTCGCACTGTTACCCGATGAAGATGCGGCGACTATTATTAAAAAGCATCAAGTATTCAAAGCCTATCTTGAGCGTGTGCTGGATAAAAAAATTGAGCTGATCGTCACCACTGATTACTCATCCATGGTTGAAGCGATGCGCCATGCGCGAATTGATCTAGGCTACTTTGGCCCGTTCTCCTACATCATGGCTAAATCGAAAAGCAATATTGAAGCATTTGCCGCCAAGAGCACCCAGGGAACCCCCCATTATCAGGCGCTACTGATCGTCAATGCGGAGAAAGGAATCAGCCACTACGCCGATATCAAAGGGTACGACGTGGCGTATGGTGATCCCGCGTCAACCTCCTCTCATCTGATCCCTAAGTCGATGTTGCTGGCGGCGGGGCTTCGGGCGGGTGTGGATTATAATCAGCACTTTTTGGGTGCTCATGATGCGGTGGCAATGGCGGTGCAGCGGGGGCATGCAGCGGTGGGCGGCCTTTCCAAGCCTATTTTTGAGACATTGATTGCCCGGGGTTTAATTGATGCCCGAAAAGTAGTGGTGTTCGCAGAATCCAAACCTTTTCCACAATACCCTTGGGTGATGCGCAGCGACTTGGATGAGGTGCTTAAGGCACAGATCAGAGATGCCTTTTATACGCTAAAGGATAAACAGGTGTTGGCAGCATTTAAGGCGGATGGCATGGTCGCCGTCAGTGATGCTGACTACGACGTGGTGCGTCAGCTAAAACATGAGCTCAAGCTGTAGAATGTCTAAACCGCGTTATCACGCCATATTGCAACAGCTGCGTAAACAGCGCCGGCGGCAGGGCTTGCAACTGAGCCTGTTGCTGGTCGTGATCTTACTCTGTGGCTATTTTGTTGGGTTGTTTGATGCTGCGCGACTGTTGGAAGGCATTCCCAGTCTGTGGTTGATGGCGCAGGAGAGCTTCCCCCCGGATGCGAGCGAGTGGCAAAGTTGGTTAAAGCCGCTGTTCGAAACCGTGGCGATGAGCGTTGTCGGCACCGCGTTAGCCTTTTTAATGGCGCTGCCGCTCGGTGTTCTTGCTGCACGCAATACCTCACCCCATCCACTGATCTACTTGGCTGTTCGTGGCCTGCTCAACCTGTTGCGTGCCATACCCGAGTTGGTGATGGGGATTCTGTTTGTCGCTGCGGTCGGCTTTGGCGCGTTGCCCGGAGTGCTGGCACTCGCCTTTCACTCCATCGGTATGGTGGGCAAGTTCATTGCCGAGGCGATTGAACATGCTGATAATGGCCCCATTGAAACGGTACGCTCCACCGGAGCCACCCCCTTTCAAGTGATCAGCCATGGGGTGTTGCCGCAGGTCATTCCCCAGTTGCTGGATCTGGCTATCTATCGATGGGAATATAATTTTCGCGCCTCCACAGTAATGGGAATGGTGGGCGCAGGAGGAATTGGCCTGGAGCTAATGAGCGCGCTAAGGTTGATGAACTACGATGTGGTGGCCGCCATTTTACTGCTCATTTTGATCACGGTCACTTTGGTCGACACAGCCGGCGCGGTATTGCGCAAGCGCTATAAGTAGCGCCGGGTTTTCGGGTATGTACCTTGATGCAAAGGCCTCATACAGTATAATCACCACTGGGTACCCAGTACATCAACCCTTCGGGCGATTCTGTGGCACTCCGCCTCGGCGTTATAGCGCTGGTCAAGGGAATAATAACCACTACCTGCGAGCTATGCCTTGTTGCGAAATGCCACAGAATCGCTGACTAGGCAATATAAGAGGGTTGATATGCTAGCATGCCCCCACTCATTTTTGATTAAACAATTAAGAGCAAAGCACATGGCAGGTTCACTATTTGATCAGCTGAAAAAAGCCGGTTTGGTTGATGAGAAAAAAGCCAAGAAGGCTAAGCAGCAAAAATATCAGCAAACCAAACAGAAAAAAGGCAAAAAGGGGCGTGTCATTGAAGATGATGCCGCTCTCGCCGCACAGCAAGCGCAGCAACAAAAAGTGGCGCGTGATCGCCAACTCAACCAGCAGCAACAACAGCAGCAGGCGAAAAAGGCAGAACAAGCCGCACTTCGCCAGCTGATTGATAGCCACCGGCTAAGTGGTTGCGAAGGTGAAGAATGCTTTAATTTTGTTGATGGCAAACGGGTAAAAACACTCCATGTTAAGCCCGCTATTCAGCGCCAGCTAGCCGAGGGTGATGTACGAATAGCTCGGTTTAATAGCGGTTACGCCCTGTTGCCCAAGGCGGCGGCAGAGAAGATTTTGCAACGAGATGCCGCGATATTGATACCACTGCCCGTAGCGGATGAAACACGGTCAAAAGAAGAAGATGATCACTATTCACAATTTGAAGTACCGGATGACCTGAGCTGGTAAAGGTTACCTGCCGTAGGAGCCATCTTCAGATGGCGATGATGGTTATTTTTCTGTCAGTATTTCACGAATTCGAATCAGGCGCTGAATCGGGTCTTCCATCTCCAGCATGGTCTGTTTCTCTTGCAGGCCGATGGGTAGCAGTTCAGCTAGTCGGGCACTGACCCAGGTGGCACTGTTATAGTGTTTTGGCAGGCTGGTATAGGGGTGCCCCAATTCATTGAATATATCGCTGAGTATGTTGCGAAAGTCTTCGAATTCATCAGGCAAGGTGAGCTCGTCGGTGAGTGGTAACAGTTGAATCTCAGCGGTGGTGAGTTGATTGGATTCTACTTCACTGCTGAGGATGCGAAAGCGCTGTTTTCCTCGGGCGGTGATGCCCAGGCAGCCATCTTTGAGTTGCTGGAAATAACTGATCTCCACCAGGGTGCCGACGTTGAAGGTGGCGGCGGCATCACCGACCTCTGAGCCATCACTGATCAGGCAGATGCCGAAGTTACTTTTGTGGCGCATACATTGGCTGATCATGTCGAGGTAGCGGCTTTCAAAAACACGCAGTGGCAGCGCTCCGCCAGGAAAGAGTACGGAGTGGAGCGGGAACAGCGGTATGCGTAATTTATCCATCGTATTTTTCACCCCAGCGAGGCATCAGTTGTTGTTGGATTTGTAACTGATCAAGTATGCGGGCAACCACGAAATCGATCAAGTCGCTGATTTTGGCTGGGCGGTGATAAAAGCCGGGGCTGGCGGGCATTATCAGGCATCCCATGCGTGATAGTTTTAGCATGTTTTCTAGGTGAATGGCGGAGAGGGGCATCTCCCGGGTTACCAGGATTAGCTTTTTCTGCTCTTTGAGCATGATGTCAGCGGCCCGCTCGATCAGGTTATTGCTGGCCCCGCAGGCAATGGCGGAGAGGGTGCCGGTGGAGCAGGGGCAGATCACCATTGCACGCGGTGCGTTGGAGCCACTGGCAACGGGTGCCATCCACTGCTCTTTGCCAAATACCTGAAGTTGTCCCTCTTTTGCACCGAAGTGGCGGCTCAGCTGCTGTTGCAGCTCTGCTGGGCGGGATTTTATTTTGAGGTCTGTTTCTGTTGCGATGACCACTTGCGCTGCTTGAGAGACCATCAGAAAGACCTGTTGTCCCGCTTGAATCAGACATTCGAGTAGCCGCAAGCCATAGCAGGCACCGGATGCACCGGTAATTGCGAGGGAGATGCTCTGTCTGCTGTTATCTGTTAAATAAGCCATTTAAAGTTTGGGTGCTTTTTATAAGGGTTGGGCCAATATAGTCGAGTTGTCGCTTGTGTACACGTTATTTTAGAGATGGGTGAATGGCGGTGTGAAAGGTGGCTGCTGTTTTTGTGCTTTATGGGTCGAAAGATTTCACTACAATTCGATACCCGTTTGTATCAGCAGGCCAAGGGTGTAGCTTTGGCTGGGTTTGAGGCTATCGAGTTGTACTTGAAGCTTGAACGCGTCATTTTCATAGGCGAAGCCGAAAGCTTGGGTGTTAAGGGTGTAGAGGAGTGTTAGGTTCTGTTTGCCAAATATGCGGTGGCTGATACCGATACGATAAAAATTTTGTACTTCGCTACCGACTATCTGGGCATGCAGTCGGTTGCGGGAGCTGTAGTGGTGTTCAAGCTCGGCCTGCCACAAGATGGAGAGCTGTTGGCGGTAGGTTGCTGTTTCTGTATTACCGTTTAGTGCTTGGTTGACCGTAACATAGCCGTTCTCATCATAGCTTTTATCATCGGATGCGAGGGTGCCCGTGCTGTAGGGGCTGTTTTTCCATTTTATATAGCCTGCCAGGTTTCGAACTTGGAGTGAGAGCTGGTTGTTGCGGTTGATCTCCCAGTGAGCTGACAGATCCAGCGCAATGCCTTCTCCCTTTATCGACTCAACCACGCTGTTGAAGACTCTGTCTTCGGAGTAGCGATAGTCGATTTGTAAATTATCGTAGTCATAATCACGGTCACTGAGGGCTGTGACGCTGCCGCTGATGCGCCCTGACTGGAAATCGCTCCCTTTCATAAGGTGCGCGCCCAGTTGGAGTGAGATGTTTTGGTGTGGTTGCAGGCGATGAAATAGACGCACGCCTTCGGTGGTATAGGCATTGATCTGGTAGTCCATCTCATAGCGCCTGTCGGCTTCAAGAGGGCGCCTGTTTTGCGTGAGATAGTGGAACTCGGCCATATCACCCGAGAATTGCATCTGCACATATTGCTGCTGCACAATGGAAAGTCCCCACTGCTGGTTATGTACTCCCGCCTCTAGCCATGTATAACCGATGACGCTGTTTTTTTCTTGGAAGCCGGATGCCCACTCGCCAGTAAATTCACTATAGGGCACTGGGCCGCTATAAACAAAGCCCTCCATGTCGAGGTAGCTTTCCAGCGCGCTAAGCGAGGAGCTACTGAGCAGGAGTATTATGAGGAGGCAGATGCGGGGCATTATAAGTCGAAGGGGTCGCCTAATTTGTTGTATCAAGGGTGGTCTGATGGGTCGTTGATCGGCTGATTTTGCTTATTCCTTTAAATTAATGGTGGTTTTGCTCTCCTCGGCTAAAGCATCCAGCAATAGGGCGTGTATATTGCCAAAGCCACCGTTGCTCATGATGAGAATGTGGTCGCCGCTCTGTGCATGGTGTTGCAAGTATTCAACGATGGTGGACACCTCGTCAAACACCTTGCCACTGCCCGCCAGTGACTCCGCCATCTGCTTAATGTCCCAGCTGACTGTTTCGGGTTGGAGTATCAAAACGTCATTGGCCTCTTTTAAGCTGTTGGCCAGTGTCTCTTTATGCACCCCCATACGCATGGTATTGGAGCGTGGCTCCATGACCGCAATGATACGCGCTTCTCTGCCTACCCGTTGTCGCAAGCCATTAAGGGTGGTGGCAATGGCGGTGGGGTGGTGGGCAAAGTCATCATAAACCGAAATATTGTTGCAGCTGCCGCACAGCTCAAGCCGTCGTTTGACACCCGCGAACTGACACATGGCCATGACGGCATCGCTGGCACGAATGCCAGCGTGGCGTGCGGCAGCAATGGCTGCCAGGGCGTTGAAGATGTTGTGCTGACCAATTAACTCCCACTCGATGCGACCAATTAGTTTCTCTTCAAAATAGACATCAAAGGCTGAGCCGTCAGGCGCTTGGTTGCGTGCTTCCCAGCCTTGAGGTGAGGCGATTAACTCTTGTGGTGTCCAGCAGCCGGTTGCGAGGGTTTGGTGGATATGTGACTCATTGTCGGGAAAAATAATACGCCCATTGCTGGGTATGGTGCGGACCAGGTGGTGGAACTGCTGCTTGATGTCATCAATGCTTGAGAAGATATCGGCATGATCAAACTCCAGGTTGTTGATGACCAGTGTGCGTGGTTGGTAGTGGACAAATTTTGAGCGCTTGTCAAAGAAGGCGGTATCGTATTCATCGGCTTCGACCACGAAAAAAGGTGCAGCTCCCAGGCGTGCAGAGATATTAAAGTTCCGGGCGACACCGCCAATCAGAAAGCCGGGGTTAAAGCCTGCGTGCTCTAAAATCCAGGCGACCATTGAACTGGTGGTGGTTTTGCCGTGGGTGCCGGATATTCCGATAACCCAGCGTTGGGGCAGAATATGCTCAGCTAAAAAGGCGGGGCCAGAGCAGTAACGCATGCCGCGGTTGAGGACTAATTCAACCAGTGGATTGCCCCGCGACATGGCGTTGCCGATCACCACCAGGTCTGGCTCTGGCTCGAGGTGGGTGGGGTGGAAGCCCTCTTTTATCTGGATGCCTGCCTGCTCAAGTTGAGTGCTCATAGGAGGGTATATGTTGGTGTCTGAGCCGCTGACGAGGTGCCCCATCTGTTGGGCCAGCTGAGCAATGCCCCCCATAAAAGTCCCGCAAATGCCGAGTATGTGAATATGCATGGTCTCTATCCGTTTAACGTGTGAGTAGCGATGAGATGGCTAGATAGGTGATAGCGATGGCGATACCGGCAATCAATGGCAGGTTAAGCGCATGACGCAAAATATTGCCCAGTATCGCAAGGTTCCATAGGCCCAGAGTGGTAATGGCGGTGGCTAGCAGTGGCCCCGCCTGTTTATCCATTGCCAGATAGATGATTGCTAAGGGTGTAATGGCCAGGTTAAATAGTATACCGCTACCGTAGATTGCGCTGAGGGTCTGGTTGATACGTTCGCGCTTGCCTAATAATTGTAAGGGGACGACAGCGAGCAGTGCCAGAAACAGGGTGTCAAACAGTGTGGCCAAGAGTGAGTCTACGCTGGGTTCAATTGATATTGAGAGTGCAATGCCAATTGAGAAATAGCCGATAAGGGTGCTATTACGCAGCCAGCTTGAGGCCGGTAGGTGTTGGGGGCCATTGCGGAACAGGCAGAGGTCGATAAAGGCTTTAAGTAATCGATTCATATAAGGAAATAACGGCGTTAGCCTCTGTTATAGTGGAGCCATAGTAACTCAAAAAAGCGACTGACTGAAACCAGCCGTATGTGAATTAACCAAAATCCAAATCCATGCGCGTTGCTGTGTATGGATTTTGGTAAATAGAGAGGGTCATTTTGCCATGCAGGCACACTATATTGATACGCCAGAACAACTTCAGCAGCTGTGCCAGCAGCTTAAGGGTGCTTCTGTGGTGGTGCTGGATACCGAGTTTATGCGCGAGAAGCACTACTACGCGCAGTTTTGTCTGCTTCAACTAGCGACAGATGAGGTGATTGCGTGTGTTGATCCGCTGGCGATTGAAGATTTAACGCCGCTCATGGAGGTACTCTATGACGAGAAGATGATTAAAGTATTCCACGCGGCGGGTCAGGATTTGGAGCTGTTTTTTGATGCGTATGGCAAGCTGCCAAAGCCACTCTTTGATACCCAAATTGCCGCAGCTTTGCTGGGGCACGGTAACCAGATTGGCTATGGCAACTTGGTGCAGGCGGTGCTTGATGTGAGCTTGGATAAGTCCCATAGTCGCACTGACTGGCTATTGCGTCCGCTGGATGAGGCGCAGCTGGAGTATGCTGCCGATGATGTGCGTTATCTACTGCCGGTGTACCACCGTCTGGTTGATGAGCTGGCCGAGCGGGGTCGTAGTGAGTGGTTGGCTCGTGATTTTATGGCGTTGGCAGATGAGGCGCGCTATCAAAAAGATGATAATCAGCTCTGGCAGCGGATACGCGGTGCGAATCGGCTCAAGCCACCTCAATTGGCGATTTTGCGTGAGCTGGCAGCCTGGCGTGAGCACGTTGCCCGCGAGAAAAATAAACCGCGTAAGTGGATATTGTCGGATGATGTGATGCTGGATGTGGCGCGCCATGCCCCGGCGGATCTTACTCGGCTTGCGCGTATTCGCGGGCTTAATGAGAATAGTGTTCGTCAGTGGGGTGAGTCACTGCTGGCGCTGGTTGTGAAGGGGCAGGCGGTTGCTCGGGAAGCGTGTCCCTCCTTTCCGAAAAAGAGAACCCCAACGGTTCATCAGGAGGCGCAGGCTGACTTGTTGATGTCGGTGGTGCGGATGGTGGCGGCAGAGAGTCGTATCGCCATGGCGTCATTGAGCAGCCGTAAAGAGGTTGAGGCGCTGGTGATGGGTGACCAGGAGCAGGCGCTGTTGCAAGGGTGGCGTGGAGAGTTGCTGGGGAGACCACTTCTTGCGGTACTTAATGGTGAATCAATACTGAAAATTCGCGATGGTATGGTCGAACTACAGGCCACTCGCTAGGCTTTTTCGAGTGTGATCATGCGAAACCAGCCATTGAAAAGTGCCGGTTTGTTGTTCACCAGTTTCAGTGAAGGGCAGTGGGGAAGCAGTGCTTCAAACACCACATCAAGGGGTGTAGCGACCATACCGGTCAGTGGGCTGATAAGTCGGCGTAATGGTGCGGGGCGCTCTGGGGGTATGAATTTATCGAGGATAAAGATGTGCCCCCCAGGCTTTAAAATACGTTCAGCCTCTTTTAGCGCCTGTAATGGGTCGGGGACGACCGCCAGAATGAGGTGCATGATAACGTGATCAAACCGTTGTGATGGGAAGGGTAGTCGCATCACATCTCCTTGATACAGGCTTAGATCACTCCGGGAGTAGTGTTGCGCGCGCTCGAGCATGGCAAGGGTAATATCAACGCCATGGTAGTGGGGGCCATTTGGCAATAATGGAATATCCAGGCCACTGCCTATGCCGCTGATGAGTATGTGCTCTCCCGGCTTGGCGCTCAATTGTTGCAGACTTTTTTGGCGCGCCGGTTTGGTTACACGGGCGATGAAAAAGTCATAGAGCGGGGCGAGCAAGGTATAGCTTTGTTGTAGTCCCATTTTAAGTTAATGCAGCTGGTGGGGCTGTGAAAGTGTAAATGGCGCTATCTCGGCTTTAAAGAGCGCGCCATCTTCACCCATCATTTGATAGTGGCCTGTCATGTAGCCTATTGGCGTATTGAGCACAGTGCCACTGGTATATTCAAACTGCTCCCCAGGCCTTAAAAAGGGTTGCTTGCCTACGACGCCCTCACCAAATACCTCTTGTTGATTACCCTCAATATCGGTAATTAGCCAGTGGCGGGTTATCAGTTTTGCCGCCATATTTCCATGGTTTTGAATGCAAACAGTATAAGAGAAGGCAAAATACCCCTCTGCCGGAGTGGAGTGTTCGCTGATATAGCGGCTCTTGGTTTTTACATCGATTTTGTGAAGCGGCTCTTTTGGCATATGATCACTCTTTTTGAAGTTATTCGACGAGACTTTTGTGTGATTTATGCTCCGTAGTCTGTACCGGGCTGTGGCTGCACAAAGGTCTTAACTTTCCAATTATAGCGCTAATTCCTGGATAGGTGTGTTACGCAAGCTGTGACTCCTATCTGCTGGTGAGCGTATAGCCAAACACTGTCTGTTGAAAGGGGAATTACATGAAAAGTCTCTGGAGTGATGCCGAGGCAAAACAATATTCATCCGAGCTGGCGCAGCGTGTCTATACGTCACGACTGTTGGGTCGTGACGATAGCTTGGTGCTGCATGGCGGGGGGAATACTTCGGTAAAAATAGTTGAGACCAATTGTGTAGGCGAGCAGCAAGATATCCTGTATGTGAAAGGCTCTGGTTGGGATCTGGTTAGTATCGAAGAGGCGGGTTTTGCGCCGGTGCGTATGGATCACCTATTGAAGCTTGCAAAGCTCCCTTCATTGAGTGATGCAGATATGGTTAATGAGCTAAAAACCCAATGTACAGTGGCCACAGCGCCCTCTCCCTCAGTTGAAACCATTCTGCATGCGACGCTACCTTATAAGTATGTCGATCATACCCATGCGGATGCGGTGTTGAGCCTCTGCAATACGCCGGATGGTGAGCAGGTTATTCGCGAAATTTATGGCGAAGATACCGTCATTATCCCCTATATCATGCCGGGTTTCGACTTGGCACGTGTTTGTGCAGAGCGTTTTGCTGCTGAAGCGAATGAGAAGACTATTGGCATGGTGTTGATGAATCATGGCATCTTCTCTTTTGCTGAGAGTGCCCGTGAGTCATATGAGCGAATGATTGAGCTAGTGGCGCGCTCAGAGGCTTGCCTCGCCTCAAAAGGGGCGTGGCAACTCGATAATATTGCGAAACCCGACCTTACAGATGAATCAAAACGCCTTCCCCATGCCAGGCTGCGTGCGGAACTCTCCACGGTTGCGGGCAAGCCGCAGTTGTTGGCGCATCAAGCCGATGCGGTGAGCGAGGCTTTTTCTCAGCGTGATGATTTGCGTATCATTGCTCAGCAAGGCCCGGCAACCCCGGATCACGTGATTCGAACCAAGCAGCTGCCGCTGCTGGGTGATGATGTGGCTGCCTACGTGGCGGCTTATCAACGCTATTTTGATCAGCATGCTGCGAAGGCCAAGCAGCCTCTCTCCATGTTGAATGCCGTGCCGAAGGTGCTTATTGATAAAGCCCTGGGGCTTTGCACGGTGGGTAGCAGTGCTAAAGAGGTCTCGATTGTTGCTGATATCTATCGCCATACCATTTCGATCATACTGCGCGCAGAGGCATGGAGTCGTTGGCAGGCGCTGCCAAGTGAGGATGTTTTTGAAATGGAATATTGGGCGCTGGAGCAGGCTAAATTGAAAAACAGTGGTACAGCTCCCACCTTTTCCGGGGAAGTTGCTTTGGTGACGGGAGCTGCTTCAGGGATTGGTAGGGCGGCTGTTGATGCGATGTTAGCACGCGGTGCGGCGGTTATTGCGCTGGATATTGATGCGGCAGTCATAACGCATTGGAAGCGTGCCGATGTGCTCGGGTTGGTGTGTGATGTGACTCAGGAGAGTGCCCTGGAAGAGGCGCTTGAGCAAGGTGTGCGGCGTTTTGGTGGTTTGGATATGCTGGTTGTTAATGCGGGTGTTTTTCCAGGTGGTCGCTCTATTGGTGAGTTTGATATGGGTGAGTGGAGAGCGGTTCAACAAGTGAATATCGATGCCAATATGCAGCTGCTTAAAATGGCCCACCCACTATTGAAGCTTGCTCCCAATGGTGGCCGTGTGGTGATGATGGGTTCTAAAAACGTAGCCGCACCTGGCCCAGGTGCCAGCGCTTATTCCGCCTCCAAGGCTGCGTTGACCCAAGTTGCACGGATCGCCGCGCTTGAGTGGAGTGGTGACAATATTCGTGTTAACACGCTGCACCCGGACTGTGTTTTTGACACCGGCATCTGGAGTGATGAGGTGTTGCAGGCGCGTGCGGCCCACTATGGTGTGACGGTAGAGCAGTACAAGCGTAAAAACCTGCTGAAGGTAGAGGTAACCAGCCAGGATGTGGCAGAGCTTGTAGCTGAAAGCTGTGGGCCGTTGTTTGCCAAAATAACCGGGGCACAAATACCGGTTGATGGGGGTAATGATCGCGTTATCTAGCATGAGTTGCTGGGTGGTTAATGATGGCTGAATTGGCTTGCAACGAAGTGCCTGTGTTGAACTAATATTTATCTATCTTGTCGCGCAATGTGACGTGGCATCAGGGCTTGCGCGTCGCCAGATCAAAAACCCACTATAACGCTCTGATTTTATCCGTAAATTTATTATTGAAAAGTAGTCAAAGACAGGCTTGCTTAGCGGTATTAAATCAAGTACGCTGCGGTTAACGCCTAGTCAGCTCATTTAGCTATCAGTTGAAAGTGTTGGGGCTCAGAGGGCACTCTGGGTTTGGGGGTGATAAAAAAAGGTCGCGAATCAATTCATGGCACTATTTTGAAGTGATGAAGCGGAATTTTCTAACAAAGTATGGAGGGAGGCTTCGTGTCTGCAATAACAACCGATGATAAGACATACAATTTTGATGTCGTGCGGGCATTCACCATCTGTGCAGTCGTCTACCTAGTAGTCGGCGCGCTAATTGGTGTTTACATCGCATCAGAACTGGCTTGGCCTATTCTGAATTTCGATAATCCTTATATTACATTTGGACGTTTACGTCCGCTTCACACTAACGTCGTTATTTTTGCTTTTGGTGGTTGTACACTGATGGCGACATCATTTTATGTTGCACAACGTACATGTCATGTACGCCTGTGGAGCGATAAAATGGCATGGTTCACCTTCTGGGGCTGGAACCTGATAATGGTGTTGGCAGTAATAACATTACCGCTTGGTATGACCAGTGGTAAAGAGTACGCAGAGCTGGAGTGGTGGATTGACATCCTCATTGCGGTGGTGTGGTTATCCTATATGTTCAACTTTATTATGACCTTGGCGATCCGTAAAACTTCGCATATCTATGTTGCGAACTGGTTCTTCCTGGGCATGATGATCATGATTACCTATCTACATGTAGGTAACTCGCTGGCAATTCCTGTTGATTTTACTAAATCTTACTCAATGTTTCCTGGTGTTCAGGATGCAATGATTCAGTGGTGGTATGGTCACAACGCAGTAGGTTACTTCCTGACGGCGGGCTTCTTGGGGATTATGTATTACTTCATTCCTAAGCAGGCGAACCTACCTATCTTCTCATATCGTTTGTCAGTTCTTCACTTCTGGGCGCTGATGTTTGGTTATGCTTGGTTGGGTGCTCACCATCTGCACTATACTGCACTTCCTGATTGGACTGGTTCCTTAGGTGCGGCAGTCTCTATCGCAATGATTATCCCATCTTGGGGTGGTGCTCTGAATGGTCTTCTGACTCTTTCAGGTGCATGGCACAAGCTTCGCGATGATTACATCTTGCGCTTCCTGATCATCTCTTTGGCATTCTACGCAATGTCTACCTTTGAGGGTCCTGTTATGTCGGTTAAGACAGTTAATGCGCTGTCACACTATACTGATTGGACAGTTGGCCATGTACACTCAGGTGCACTTGGTTGGGTGGCGATGGTTTCTATCGGTGCGATCTATCATATGGTCGAGCGAATGTGGAATACCAAGATTTATTCTAAAGCGATGATGGGTGCGCACTTCTGGCTTGCAACAATCGGTGCTGTTATCTACGTCTGTGCGATGTGGGTGTCGGGTATCATGCAAGGTCTGATGTGGCGTGCTACAGATGATTACGGTAACTTGACTTATACCTTTGTAGAGTCTGTTGCTGCAATGCATCCGTTCTATGCAATGCGTGCCATCGGTGGAATAATCTTCCTGCTTGGTGCCGTAATCATGCTTTACAACATCGTAATGACGATTCGTAATGCGGATAAGCAACCCAGCATGGCTACCGCTAAGGCGTAAGGAGGAGAAAGATAATGGCTTCTAATAATGAAAAAATGTCTTTCCAGGAAAAGACAGAAACTAATGTATGGCTACTGGTGGCAACACTGGCACTGGGTCTTACTGTCGCGGGTATTGTGGAGATTGTTCCACTGTTCTATCTCCCGCAGACAATGGATGCAGGCTTGACGGAGGAAGAGGATAATATTCGCCCCTATACAGCGCTTGAGCTGGAAGGTCGAGATGTCTACATTCGTGAAGGGTGTTACACCTGCCACTCACAGATGATTCGTCCATTCCGTGACGAGAAAGAGCGTTATGGTCACTACTCGATTGCAGCTGAATCCAAGTATGATCATCCGTTCCAGTGGGGTTCAAAACGAACAGGTCCTGACTTGGCCCGCGTTGGTGGAAAATATTCAGATGAGTGGCATTTCCAGCACTTTATGTGTGCGAAGTGCGTTGTCCCCGATACTGTTATGCCCAACTACGCATGGTTAGCCGATGCTCTTGTTGATCATACGACGACAGCTAAGAAGTTGGCTGCTCTAAGAATGGTTGGCGTACCTTACACAGCAGCAGATGAGGCGGGAGCCGCAGATGCAGTGAAGGGTAAGACAGAGGTGGAGGCGTTAATCGCTTATCTGCAAGTTCTTGGGACTATGGTGAATTTCCAGGAAGGTAAGGACTATCGTAAATGATTGATTCGCTAAGGGAGCATCTATCAACAGACTGGGCGGCGTTGACCTTTATTGACTGGTTTGGCCTGCTGGTAGTTGTGATCTTAGCGACCCTTATGTTCGTTCTCTATGTCTATGTGTTTTCACCGGGCAATAAAGAGAAACTGGAATCATACAGAGATTTTGTCCTTAAAGATGATTTGACCGATGGGGAGAATAACCATGGCAGAAAATAATCAAAACAAAATTCCTGATACCGGCCACGAGTGGGATGGTATTCGTGAGTTGACTAACCCACCGCCACGCTGGTGGAATATTGCATTTGTTATGAGCTTTGTATGGATGGTGGCGTACATCATTATCTATCCATCCATTCCTCTAGTGAATGACTACACCAAGGGTGCTATGGGGTGGTCTGCGTTGCAAGAGTACAAGGATGCCGTTGCTAAAAATGACGCTATCCGCGCACCTTACATCGCAAAGCTTGAGAAGATGAGCGCTGAAGAGATCCTTGGTGATCAAGAGATGAAGAACTTCGCAGACTCCTATACCAAGGCGTTGTTCGGTGATCGGTGTGCATCATGTCACGGCTCAAACGGCCAGGGTGTTGACGACATGTTCCCTGTGTTGAATGATGATGACTGGCTGTATGGCGGTACCCTGCAAGATATAACCGATACGATCGCAGGTGGTCGCCTTGGTTTTATGTCTGCATTTCAGGGGCAGCTTGATGAGGCCGAGTTGGGTCAGCTTGCTGACTTCGTACTCAATGTTTCATCTGGCAAGGCAACGCAAGCAGGTTGGGATGCCTATAACAATGCAGGCTGCTCTGGTTGTCATGCTGAAGATGCCACAGGAAATAAATGGGTGGGCGCACCTAACCTGACCGATAGCATCTGGCGCTTTGGCGGCGGCCGTGATGAAGTCCTTCATACTATTAAGTTTGGTGTAAACCAAGATGGTGTTGAAGGTACACGGAGTGGTGTAATGCCTGGATTTAGCGAAGTGTTGTCAGCGAACGACATTAAGCTTCTGACAGTAAGGGTTTGGTCTCTAGGTGGTGGCCAGACTGAGTAATCTCTTGTTGAGAGGGGCCTCCCCTCTCATCTACACGAAATAAGGAGATAGAAATGGATGCAGTAGCAATATTATCGATACTCTCTGTAGCTGGATCTGCTGTCATCTTGGTCGTTATGGTCATCAAAGGCATTGCCTTGATTAACCAGGATCCACCCGAAGATAAATAAGACCAAGTTGTAGTAGTTGAGTTGACAAAGGGGCTTTTAGCCCCTTTGTTTTTTGTTATGCCCCTTTTTTTATCTGTAGTGATTGATAATCACCTCACCTCTCCGCTTTATTCACCAGCCTTCTGTTTTTTTGGGCTATTCATGCCGCGTTAGTGGCGAAATTATTTATTATGTGGTTGCCGCATATTACTGTATAAACTTACCCTGACCGAGTATAGTATTGGCTCATTGTGTAATAGCCTTGACGGGGTGAATCAGCGAATGGCAGAGCAGCATAAAGAGGAAAAAGTCGCTGGGGATGTTGGCGATATTTACGAAGAGCAACACGTTGTTAACGTGGGTGAAGAGACGATCCATGCTAAGCGCATGGGGGGGCGATTTCGTAAATACAAGGATCTGGTTTGGGTTTTTTGGTTGAGCTACTTGGTCCTGCCTTTCCTGCGTATAGGTGGCGAACAAGTTGTTCTGCTTGATATCCCGGCACGGCAGTTTCACTTCTTTGGTACCACTATCTATCCCCAAGATATTTGGATGCTGACCTTTGTTCTTATTCTGCTAGCCATGATGCTGTTTGGAATTACCGCAATTGCCGGTCGAATATTTTGTGGCTTTTTCTGCTTTCAAACGGTTTGGACTGATTGGTTTGTCTGGATTGAAGAGAAGATCGAAGGTTCCCCACTGCAACGCCGCAAGCTGGATAAAGCACCCTGGAATAGTGAAAAAATCACTAAGCGTGGCATTAAATATACGATATGGGCACTGATTTCATTAATGACAGGCATCAGTTTTGCGGCTTACTTTATGGACTCTTATGAGCTGCTGGAAGATCTGGTAACATTTGATGCCCATATTGCCGCTTGGATTGTGCTACTTTCATTTTTTCTGGGCACCTTTATTCTTGCGGGTTTTATGCGTGAGCAGGTCTGTTTTTGGCTCTGTCCCTATGCTCGAATTCAGTCTGTTATGGTTGATCGAGACTCCATTATCCCATCCTATGATATTGCCCGAGGCGAGCCACGAGGCAGGCTCAAAAAAGGTGTGGATAATGAACAAAAAGGTGATTGTGTCGACTGCAATCAGTGTGTGGCTGTCTGTCCGACAGGCGTTGATATACGTGAAAGTGCACTGCAAGAAGGGTGTATTATGTGCGGTCTCTGTGTCGATGCCTGTGACAAGGTAATGGAGAAGATCGACAAGCCAAAGGGGTTGATTCGCTACGCATCAGACAATGAGATGCAGGGGCATATTCAACCACCAATGATGAAGCGACCACGGGTCATCATCTATTTGGCTATTTCGCTGGGCTCAATATTAGCGATTATCTATGGTTTGGCGAGTATTCCCACACTGGAGATGCATGTGGTGCATGAGCGTCAGCCGCTCTTTGTGAAGATGTCTGATGGCTCTATACAAAACAGCTATACCATTAAGATTTTAAATAAATTGCCCGAGCCGCTTGATGTGAAGGTGACGGTAGACGGTGTTGAGGGCGCTGATATTATTGGTTTGCCCGATATTTTAACGCTGCAGTCTGCCAAGGTTGTCCCCTATACCATTCGTATTAGAGCAATGCAGAATGGTATTCCGGGGGAGAATGTGCCGGTCTATTTTAAGGTTGAAGCTCTAAATGACCCGACTATAAATGAAGAGTATGAGAGCTTCTTTGTCGGCCCCGCTCGCTAGGAAAAGGTTTGAAGATATGAGTGTTAATGAAAGAGAAGATAAGGCGAGTGCCAAAGAGCTCGTTCCTGCATGGAAAAGCCCTTTGGTTTGGGGCATGGCAATATTGGTGACCACCATGTTGGTGGTTAATTTTACGATGATTACCATTGGCCTGAACACCCACACGGGTCTGGTAATTGATGAGTTTTATGCGAAAGGTAAGGCTTATCTGCATGAAGAGGTGAGGCGTGATGAGGTCGCACAACGTTTGCAGTGGCGTATGGTTCTACGAGAGCCCAGCACCCCGAAGCTTAATCAATTGCAGCAGTATCAATTCATACTGAAAGATAAGCAGGGTGAGGCGATCAGTGATGCTACGGTTGAGTTATTCGCCTACCGAGTGAATGATGCCAGTAAAGATTTTACTATGCCAATGAAAGAGATACGCCCCGGTTATTATGCTGTTGAAATTGAATTCAAGCTGCCCGGACACTGGGATTTGATCGTTTCCGCCATGAAGAGTGAGGAGGATGCTCTTGACCTTGCTCAGCGCATCTTTGTACAAGACTAGTCATTGGTATCGACATGGGCAGTGATGTTGATAGCTGTTTTCACTGTGGTTTGGAGATCAAGCCGGACGCGTTGCAGCAGCAGACAATTAGTGGGCAGCTGAAAAGGTTTTGTTGCTCAGGTTGTGCGCTTGTTTGCCAAACCATTCATGACTCCGGTCTGGATGGTTTCTATCAGCGTGTTCGAGAAAATGAGCGGGCCCCTCCCCCTGGCCTGTTGGGCAATTTGGCCCAGTATGATCTTGAAGATATTCAGCAAGAGTTTGTTAAAGCTAATGGCACCCGCCGCGAGGCGATGCTGCTGGTCGAAGGCATCCACTGCGCGGCTTGTGTCTGGCTTATTGAGCGCGCACTCGCCTCACTGGGTGGGGTGTTGGAGGCTGAAGTTAACCTCGCTCACCACCGTTTGCGTGTGCGCTGGGATGAAACTGATCTCAAGCTTTCCGCGATTTTAAAACGACTGGCGGCCATTGGCTACTCTGCCATTCCCTTCGACATGGAAAAACTTGAGGGTCAGCAGCAGAAAGAAAACAGAGCGCTACTCTACCGCATGGCATTTGCGGGTTTTGGTGCTATGAACATGATGTGGCTCTCTATCTCGATATATGCGGCAGATATGTCGGCATCGGGCATGGACCTGGAGCATCGTCATTTTCTGCAACTGATCAGTCTGTTGTTGGCAACCCCCGTGCTGCTCTATTCTGGTTGGCCCTTCCTGAAAGGCGCATTGACGGGCCTTCGTTATCGCCAGATGACAATGGATCTGCCTATTGCAATTGGCGTAATGGTTACTTATCTCTACTCAGTCTGGGCAACCATTAACGGTTACATGGATGTCTACTTTGAAACGGTGGTCAGTTTTCTGTTTATCATCCTTGTGGGGCGGTACATGGAAAAAATGGCCCGCCGCAATGCAACCTCGGCAACCAGTCGTCTAATGGAGTTGCAGCCTCGTTCGGCAACGTTGGTTGTGAAGGGTGAAGAGAAACTGGTTTCGGTGCGGCAGTTGACTGTTGGTGATCAAGTTATTATTCGTCCGGGTGAACGTATTCCTGTTGATGGCATCGTCATCGAGGGTGATAGCGATGTCAATGAGTCTATGCTGACAGGTGAGTCACTGCCGGTTAAGAAAATGATGGGTGGAAAAATTGTTGCTGGCAGTGTGAACGGGCAGGGAACACTGGTTGTTGAGGTGGTCTCGTTGGGGCAGCAAACGGCACTTTCAAAGATTATTCATCTTGTAGAGGCGGCGCAAGGGTCAAAGGCCCCCATACAGTCTATGACGGATCGAGTCGTGCCCTGGTTTGTTCTTACCACGCTGTTGCTGGCGGCGGGGACATTTCTCTATTGGTCATATGCGGCCGACTTCGATGTGGCGATGTTAGCTGCTGTTTCAGTGCTTATTATTACCTGCCCCTGTGCTTTTGGCTTGGCAACCCCGATGAGTATTGCGGTCAGTGTTGGCCATGGCGCAAAAAATGGTCTGCTTGTCCGTAATGGCGCGGCGCTCGAAACACTGGCTACGGCTAACCATGTTGTTTTTGATAAAACGGGCACCATTACTGAGGGGCGCATGGGGGTCGGTGATGTCATCCTTAACGCTGCTGCCGGGGTTGATCGTGAGCAACTGCTGCACTATGCGTTGCTGGCTGAGTCTCGTTCTGAACACCTGGTGGCACGGGCGATCGTCCAACATGCCAAAGATCAGGGAATCTCGACCCATGGCGCTTCCTTGGATAGCTTCACCAGTATGCCGGGCCGTGGTGTGGTCGCTGAAGTGGCGGGGCAAGTAATCCAGATGGGAAGTCGCCGCCTGCTTGAATATATCAATATCAGCTTCCCTGACGATTTACGGCAAGCCTATGATGAAATAGAGGCATCAATGGGTGTGGCTGTGGTGGTGGTGGTTGATGGTGTTGTACTCGGAATTATTAGTGTATTTGATCAGATACGTGAGGGTGCAGTGGCACTGGTCAGAGCGCTTAATGAGCGGAATATTGGCGTAACACTTCTGACGGGTGATAGTCGGGCCGCCGCTGCGGCGGTGGCAAAGCAACTTGGCGGAACATTGGATGTTATTGCTGAAGTGTTGCCTCAAGATAAAGATAATGTCATCGATGAGTTACAAAAACAGGGGAAATCTGTCGTGATGGTTGGTGATGGGGTTAATGATGCCCCTGCACTGGCCCGTGCTGATGTGGGCATTGCGATGGGGTCGGGCACCGATGTATCACTTGAGTGTGCTGACATGGTATTGATGAGTAATCAGCTGATGCGTCTATTGTTTGCATTCGACCTGGCGCAACAGACAATCAGAACCATCAAGCAAAACATCAACCTTTCGCTTGGATATAATGTTATCGTGATACCCACAGCGGTGAGTGCGAGCTTAACGCCGGTGTTTGCCTCTATTGCGATGCCGATAAGCTCTTTACTGGTGATTGGTAACGCCATGTTGATAAAACGTCGTGCTAAGCTTGACTCGGGTGCCTGATCAGGTGGTCTGCGCTCTCACAATGGGATAGTGTGTGGTTATTCGAATTTAAATAGTCGCTAGCAGAGATCTCAACTAACCATCAATGAAGTATTTCGCTCTGGAGCGATTGTCGCTACGGGTCGATTTGCGCGCTGTAAATACACACATTAACTTGTCCAACTGAGGGTCTAGAGTTATGGATGTTATCTATGCATTACTGCCAGCGATGATAATGCTGGCGCTGGTGAGTGTGGCCGTTTTTTTCTGGGCTGCGCGTGCGGGGCAGTATGATGACCTCGAAGGGCCTGCTCATCGGATTCTTGATGATGATGACGACCCAATGTTGCCAATGAATAAACAACATGAAAAGTCAGAAACCAAATAAACAACTCAACTGCCTGGGGTGAATGATGTCAGAATTAAAATATAGTCGACAGGAATTGAAGGCTGCACAGCTACCGCATCAACTGTTTTTGTTTAATATGGTAGGGAATCACGTTCTCATGTCTGTTATCGCATTGAGCAACTCAACCGTTCCCTGGTTAGCACTGATTGTTCCCATTGTCTCTTTGATTATCGTGGGTTTCACCTTTATTCGTGGCATGAGCCAAGTGAATCATGAGAGTGAGTTTATTCGCTGCCATTGGCGAATGGTGATCAAGCGCACTAAGTTATTTATGATTACCTACGCTTTGCTGGCTATTGCCATCGGTCTCGCATGGCTGGTTCATAACTCGATCGAGATTAAAGAGATGGCGTATGCCATTGTTATTGGGCTGGGTATTTTGCCAACAATGGTACTGGTGCTTGTTTTGACCGTTATGGAGTCAGAATCATTGAACAAAGCGACAGCGGGCATATTAGATGACCGAGATCGCGAAAAGTTTTTAGGTGAATCACCGGTGACCCAAGCCGATTAGCGCTTGGTTTTGCCTGCGCAGGCCTAGTCAGGCTTGCGCTTGTTGCCCTCGCTACGCCCTGGTTTTTTTCGCGCTATCGCCCAGTAGACTAGGCCTAAAAGGCCGAAAATAATGATTAACTCAATATATGCGCTCATGCTTCTCTCCTAACAAAATTCTCTTGTCGTTATATTAACAGGGGCTCTCTGCTCTGTGCAGCTTTAATTCCTCTTCTGTGAGGATGAATTCAGCATACTCCCGATCACCCACTTCACACTCATGAATCACCTTGCCGCAAATTGAAATATTGGCCTTTTGAGCGCTATCATGCTCACCACTGACGAGCGGATGCCATGCCAAAAGTGACATACCCTCTGCCAATCGTTTGTAGGCGCAGGTGCTGGGCAACCAGCTTGCGGTTTCAGCAAGTTCCGGCGTAAGTTGGGTGCAATCGGGGGCCAATGAAAAACGATTTTCATAATCACTGCATTGGGCACTACACTTGTCTAATAGATCACAGGCAATGCGGGTCAGGTAGACCTCACCACTCTCCTCATCTTCTAGTTTATTAAGGCAGCAGAGGCCGCAACCGTCACATAGCTGCTCCCACTGTGTGGAGTTCATCTCTTTAAGGGGTGTTGTTAGCCAAAAGTGGGAGGAAGTGCTCATACTCAGGCTGTGGGCACAAAGTGGCTGTCTAGCGCATGGGTGAGTTGTTGAGTAACAACTCTTTGCTCTTCCGCAGTATAGGGTAGTGTCTTATGTCGCCCCCAAATCGGAGCAGGCCAAGATAGATCATTGCGGTAACGCACAACATGGTGAATATGAAGTTGCGCTACGATATTGCCTAGGGATGCGATGTTGATTTTATCGCTATTAAAAGTAGCGGCCAATGCTTTGGATAGTTGGCAAGACTCACAGGTAAGTTGCTGCTGCTGTTGATCGCTGAGTTGGTATATTTCTCGTGCATCAGCCTCTCGAGGCACTAGGATAAACCAAGGATAATTGGCATCATTCATCAGGAGTAATAAACTGAGCTTAAAACTTCCAATGACAGTACAATCGTTATCAAGTCTTGGGTCAAGTTGAAACATGGGGTGCCTGTTTTATTATTAATTAATGGTGGGCACTATTTTATCATGACTTTTTCATAGCGTCCTTAATCGTCAAAGTGAACGGACAAAAGGAAACACTATGCGATCACGCGCATTAAATCTGATGGTGGGTGCCAGTCTTAAAATTGAGCCGGAGAAGGGTGACTCATGTTATTTAGTTGAGCTGATTGGTTATGTTACAGATAAAAGCCTGATCGTTACCCCCGCCTATGGTGATGGCAGTATTCGGGTGCTTAAAGAGGGTGATAAACTGGCGGTTCGCTACCTGGGAAACGACAAAAGTTATGCTTTTTACAGCCAGGTAACCTTTGTGTGCGATAAGCCGTATCACTATCTGCACTTGGAGTATCCCAAAGGCGTTCAGGGGTTATCTGCCCGGCGAGCGAGCCGTATTCCCATTGAAGGGCCGGTGATGCGTCTGAGTATTCGTGAGGGTGAGCAGTCACTCTCAGTGACAATGGCGGATATCAGTACGCAAGGCGCTCGTTTTATCTCATCGAGCCGCCTAGGTGGCTGTGGGGATCAGTTTGTTATTGAAATGCCTGACATAGGGGGTGCGGGTGAAACCCTGTCCCTACCCTGTGTTGTTCGTCATGTGTGTGAGCAATACCCCGATGCAATGGGGGTCGCGACCACTTTTCACCATGGCGTTGAATTCGACCATCTGGATGAGGCAGCACAGCTATTTATTGCCCGCTTTATTCAAAATAGTATTTCACATGTTACCACGCGTTAACGGGAGGGAGTTATGTTGGTGGAAATTGCTATTGGAGTGATTGCAATGATTGTAGGGTTTTTCATCGGCCGTTTTGGTGGTGCCAAATCGAGGCAGGCCACAAAAGCGCACGAGCAGCGCATGGAAAAAGCTGAACAAGAGCTGGCAGAGTATCGTGAAAATGTGACCGCTCATTTTCAGGGAACCGCACAACTGATTGAACGAATGAATGAAAATTACCGTGAGGTATACCACCACCTTGCCCAAGGCGCACAGCAGTTAACTGATTGCGAAACAACCCTTCAGGCAGTAGAGCCGTTGAATATAGCTCAGCAATCGGCGGCCGCACTGCCACAAACGGTAGAGAAGTCACACGCAGAGATACCGGCTGAGTCAGTGGCAGAAAAAGTGGTCGAAAATGAAAGCGAAGGGCGGGATCAAGCCGTCTCAGCAAGGCAGGCGGGGCTTTAATCTGGTTTATTAATCGGATAGCCTGTCCCACTCGGGTTAGGTATACAGGTCAATTCCCACGGTCTTACGACCTTCTTGATCTGTATTGTGAGTGCTAACCGCGTCTGTATTGTTACTTAATTGACGTCGTTCACGGCCACTTCTCGTGTCGAGGATGACCGGTACTTGTTGCTGTCGCCGGTCATTGTGACGATGTTTATTTTCCTCTTGAACGGCTGTTGGCGCTTGTTGTTTCTCTTTATCTGGATACCCCTTCAGGGCGATATCTTCGCGCAGTGCACTCTCTTGAAAGCCTATTTTTACCGGATTAACTGCCGGGTAAGGGTCAACGGCTGTTGTGGCTTTGGTTGCGTGAGGCTTGAGGTTTTCATTTCGCAGATTTCGAATGCCCACATCATCAGGCCTAATGTTAAAGGATGTCATGCGGCTCTCCATTAATTATCGACACACTCAGCTGACTAGCGTCCAGTGTGCGCCCGCCTTCCAATAGAAATTTAATATAAAGGCTATAAAGTGGATTTATACTTGAATATTACAAGGGCGGCAATCAGATTTTCGCCTTAATTCTCATACTAACGCCACGCCTTCTGGATAAGGGCTTGCTCTTCGGTTTGGTCGAAGGCGATGCCGCTCCATAGATCATCAAGGACTGCATCCAGTGTGATTTGGCTATACCCTGAGGCGGGTTGATAGTTTTGATGATCTACCGGGTGGTGGTCAGCTGCGAGCAGAATTTCAGTATTCCAGGTGCCATCTTGTTTGCAGGCAACACCTACAGATACACTGCTCTCTTTATTGACTTGAAACTCGCGGCAATAGCGACCATCAACGGCCTGAAAGCTCATTACTGGCAGAATGGTATGGCCATTTTCAACCTCGAAGTGTTGTAGGCTGGGGGTTTTCTCCAAGGCAATATATAAGGCGCTTTGTGAGCTGGGGTTGCTTTGGCCTGTTTGGGCCAATTGATGGGTGCCAATGTCATCGCTGGTAAGTTGTGGCCCGAGTATCGCCCCCACCACCAGCGCTAATGAAGCGGCGGTTGCTAGGGGTAGCAAGCCTGAAAAGCGCCGACGACTGGCCAAATTTACCACGTTAGTGCGCGGCTGCTCGGCACCCTTTTTCCACACCGCATCGATGAGGCGCTGAGGTGTTGGCTCATGCATAGCGTGTTGATAGGCTTGTGAGGCCAGGTCGTCGGCTAGTGCCAAGCTCTCTGCTCTAGCGGCCAGTGCACCATCCTCATTTATGGCTTGTTCTACCCAAGTCATTTGCTCGTTTGAGAGCTCATTATCCAGAAAAGCAATCAGCATTTTATCATCAATATTATTGTGTTCAGATACAGGCATTATTCACCTCCGGGCCGTAGTTGGCCTGCCAATGTTTTACGGGCACGAGCCAGGCGACTCATTACGGTGCCCATGGGAACCTCCAGAATATGTGATGCTTCGCGGTAGGAGAGGCCGTCAACCAATACCAGGGCCACAATATTGCGCTGCTCTTCCGGCAACTTACTAATCGCTATCTCCGCTTTACGCACCATCAGTTGATCCTCGGTTACTTTGCGGCCATCTTCACCGCTTAAATCATGCAGTTCATCGATTGAGGCGCTGGTATCTCGGCGCTGGTTGGCTCGGCACTGGTCGATCCACAGGTTTTGTGTGATTCGAAACATCCAGCTATCCAAACGTGTTCCTCGCTCCCAGCTCTTCAGGCTTTTCAGGGCGCGTTCAATCGCGCTCTGCACCAAGTCATCACTGTCATGATAATTTCCGGTTAGCGTCAAACCAAAACGGCGCAATCGTGGAATCAGTGCGACAATCTCGTGTCTGAGGTCACTCTCATCTCTATTCATCTCTATTCATCTTCATTCTTGGGATAACGGCCTGGGTCGTGATTTATTCCACAAGAGTGAAAATATTTTTCTGAAGGGAATAAAATTGGGCGATGCTCGTTGTTGTAGCACATATATATGGTCTTTAATTTAAGTGAAGTCGCTTACATGAGGTCTATGCTTGATGGGGGGAAGCGTTATCAGTCGGTCTTTAGTGGGCACGGCTAAAAAATTCCATAAATCTATTTTACATCATACCGGTATCCTATTTTGTGTCTTTTAATACCTGATACCCCACTTGCGCAGAGGTCTCATCTATTTAAGGAGGCTCTGCATAATTTACAGCTGGTTTGAATGGCGCTGTTTCAACCTTTATTGAGTGGGTAGATAAATAGCACAACCAGATAATTTGAATGGTTTTGAAGAGTAATATGAAAAAATTAACCGCAATAATGGGCGTTTTGCTCGGTGTAGCAGGCAGCACTTTGCTACTGAATGAGCCTGTGACGCAGACAGTGCCACGGGCAACGGCACTGTTGTCGATCTTTGTCTCTGAGGCCATTGCAGATGAAGACGATGATGAGCTTGATGTGGATGACGATGCAGATGAGGTCGAGGAAGATGATGGCGATGGCGATGGCGATGGCGATGGCGATGGCGATGGCGATGGCGATGACGATGACGATGACGATGACGATGACGATGACGATGACGATGACGATGATTATGATGAAGTCGAAGATGAGGAGTTTTCAATAGATGAGGAGTATGAGGAGATCGACGAAATGGATGAAGAGTTCGATCATTATGGCTTTGTTGTTCGTACCGAAGAGATCCTCGCTATTGATGCTGATGATACCTCTCTGGAGTTGATAGAGGCACTCGGTTTCGCAGTATTACGTAAAAAAAGTCTCGGTGCGCTGGGTATCAGTATTGCGGTGATCGAAACACCGGAAGATCTTTCGGTGCGCGAGGCGATTGAACGCTTGCGGCAGAGTGATCAGAATGCCCTGTATGAATATAATCATCTTTACGAAACCATGCGTGATAGTGAAGAGAGCAGTTCTCTTTCCGCTACAGAGCCGCTGTTAGAGTTGAATGCGGAGAACCCCGTTATCGGGCTGATTGATACAGCGGTGGATAGGGAGCATGAGGCGTTACGCAACAGCCATATTATCCAGCAGTCATTCATCGGTGCTGGTGAGCTGCCTATGACGCATGGCACCAGTATCGCTTCGGTGCTGGTGGGGGAGTCGGACGCTATGCAGGGGTTGCTGCCGAACGCCACGCTCTATAATGCGGCAGTGTTTACCAAGAGTGTTTCTGGAGGTGTTAAAGCCAGTGCCGACAGCTTGGCCTCAGCACTTAACTGGCTGGTTGAACAGCGAGTCCCCGTTATTAACATGAGCTTGGCCGGGCCACATAATGTGTTGCTACAGGTGGCCGTGCGTAAAACGCTGGCGCGGGGGCATGTGGTGGTTGCAGCGGTAGGTAATGATGGCCCTGCCGCACCGCCACTCTACCCGGCCGCTTATTCAGGGGTGATAGCGGTGACCGCAGTGGATGCCAGTCGACAGGTATACCGGCGTGCCAATCGTGGCCAGTATGTGGATTTTTCGGCGCAAGGTGTGAAGGTGAAAGCCGCCAATCAACAAGGTGGCTACGGCGTGTTCAGTGGTACTTCCTATGCGGCGCCGGTAATCAGCGCACTATTGGCGAGTCGACTAGATAAACCGAGCGTGGCACGTCAACAGTATTTACTTGCGCAACTACAGCATCAAGCAGTGGATGTGGGTGCGGCTGGGCGTGACCCGGTCTTTGGTTATGGTCTACTTGGGGAGAGCCTGAATGTTGAAAAATAGAGCTATATTTGTACAAATTGCCATTTTTGTTATCGCTTGCCTAGTCGTCAATGGGGCGCAGGCTAAGGATGGAATTCCGGCGCCACTGCCCGATTATGAGGAGGGTGAAACCTTTATTTTTTCCAATAAGCGGGTTGAGCATGTCGAAAAAATAGAGGGTGACCTGATCACCTTTTCGTCCAGAAAAGGGCGCCACTATACTCGCCAGCGCAATATTGTGTTGCCTATTATACAGTGGCAACTGGCGGGTAAAAGTGGCCAGCGGACTCTGCATGGCGATGTTAATGAGCTGTGGCCTTTACACGTGGGTAACCAGATCCGCTTTCGTGTATTGACGACCGTTCGTGATGATAAAAAGCAGCATGAAACACGCCGTGTAGAGCTATGGAGCTGCCGCGTTCCTGCTCAGGAAAATATTCACGTGCTGGCGGGTGAGTTTGCCAGCTACCGCATTGTTTGTGACCATTACTCGGGCGAGAGTATGCGTGTTTTACGGCGTTATACTTGGAATTACTCCCCTGCCGTAGAACATTATGTACGGCGTGAAGTGAAGAACTTTATTACCGGTGATCGCTACCAGTATGAGCTGGCCTCAACACTGCGCCCAGAGCAGAGCAACTCCCTGCGGATAAAGGCAGAGTTGGATCGACTGGACAGTCTATAACGCTTCATTGTGCAGCTTGCCCCGGGATTTGTTATAAACCATGTGCAATCTAGCTCGTCTATAGTCAACCTGAAAACGGCTAACCATACCCTGTAGGGGCCTTTAAAGGTGGCTTCCATCTGGGGTTTAGGGAGGCTGCTTTTGGCTTCAGAGGCAGAGCTGGGTAAAGTTTTCCGGTTGCTGTGGTTGAGTCGGCGTGCTGAAGGTATATTGCCGCTGCATGAGTGCCAGTTTGTTCAAAATGTCACTCTGTTTGGGTAGGGTCTGCTGCTGATGCTGTTGGTAAAGAGGGTCGCTCATGGCTTCGTCAAGAGAGATAAACTTAACCCCCGTTTGTGAGAGTGCTGCCAATAGTGGCTCTAGCACATCAGCGGTGAACTCGCTGAAGTGTAATAGCAGGATATGTTTTATTTCACGTTGCAGTAGCATTTGAGAGGCTTCTTGACGGCTTTTGAGTACCTCAAGCGTATAGCTGATAAATGCACTTTTTAGGCTGTTCATGGCTGCCGTATCGTTTTTTTGTCGACACACTTCATATTTTTCAGCCCATACCCAGTCAGCTGGATTGATAGAGACATGGGCTATTTTGTAACCGGCTGTGGTCAGGTAGTTACGAAAATCGGTGCCGATTTCACTATTAAACCCCTCATCAAGAAAGGTGTAACGATAGACCCGGTCATCTTTTGGGGTGCGGTTGTTGTAGCGTTCAAGTTGCGCCATAACCTGTTCATTCATCTGGCTGTTTTTCTGGGCCTCCGCCAAGCTTTTTTGCTGCTTGATAGCGACGTGGTTGAAGCTGTGATTGCCGAGCAAAAACCCCTGTTGCAGCCAATAGTCGAGTATCGCCAGTTTGGCCGCACTATCGACCCCTCTTTTGTAGATGTAGCTGCCATTTACAAAGCCGTAGGGCTCGGGCACTTGGTACTGATTGAGAGCGCTGGCCATTTTTTCAATACTGGCAAGGGAGCTGGCGGGTAGGTCATCAAAGGTGATGGCCATCTCAATCGGCTTTTCTATGGCGGGTTCGGTACTCTTTTCGCAACTGACAAGGAAGAGAAGTGAGCTGATGAGAAGTGTGCTGGCTATTATCTTCATCTTAATTCCAGATCGTTTTTATATTAATGTATGGTTCATCATAGCATGCAAAAAGGGCGGTGGGCTGTGTCATAATAGCGACCAATAAAGGGGAGGGTTGCGAAGTGCAGATATGGGTAGATGCGGATGCGTGTCCCAAAGTGGTCAAAGAGGTGCTGTTTCGGGTGGCTAAACGGGCGAAGATTCAGGTGATGCTATTGGCTAACCATTCGATTCAGATACCGCGCTGCCCTTTTGTCGGATTTCGCCAAGTAAGTAGTGGCTTCGATGTGGCGGATGATGAAATTGTGCGATTGGTTCAACCGGGGGATTTGGTAATCACCAGTGATATCCCATTGGCGGCGGAAGTGGTAGAGAAAAAGGCGTTGGCACTCTCACCACGAGGGGAGTTGTTCACCGAAAAGAACATTAAAGAGCGGCTCAATATTCGTGATTTTATGGATACCATGCGCTCAAGCGGTATTCAGACCGGTGGACCTCCGGCATTGAACCAGAAAGACCGCCAAAACTTTGCCAACCATTTAGATCGTCTTGTAACCGCCCACCACAAACCGGAATAATTGAGGAGGCTATATTAAGCCGTGGATTAAGAATTTCTCAAGTTATACTCCCGTGAAGCGATAATCTTCCCCTATAATGCTATTGCTGAAATCGATATAAACGGAAAATATCATGCCGAAACCAAATGCTAAATCTGAATCGTGTACCACTAAACTCATCAAACTGCCGCCATTGGCGATGGATGATAAAGCGATATCCGATGATCTGATTCGTTATTTTAGTCGCACCTTGGGGCGTGACCTTGATAACTGTACCCCTCACTATCTTTATGAGGCATTGGCGTATACCGTTCGAGACCGCCTGATGGAGCGTTGGAAAAATACCCGCGCAACCTACGAAAAAGTGGATGCACGTCGTACCTGTTATCTCTCTTTGGAGTTTTTGATGGGTCGAGCGCTGGGTAATGCGATGTTAAACCTCGGTATCGATGAGGCGGTACACAAGGCGCTGTACGATTACGGTATCAACCAAGAGCAGATTGTTGATAGCGAACCCGATGCCGGTCTCGGTAACGGCGGCTTGGGCCGCTTGGCCGCCTGTTTTCTTGATAGCTGTGCTTCGTTGCAACTGCCTGTGCTGGGTTATGGCCTGCGTTATGAGTACGGTATGTTTCGCCAGCAGCTTGAGAATGGACACCAGCTGGAAGAGCCAGACCATTGGCTTCGTGATGGCCACCCGTGGGAGCTGGAACGCCCTGAGTTTACCCAGCGCATCCACTTTGGTGGGCGCACCGAACACTACACTGACTATGCGGGTGTTACACGGGTTCGCTGGGTTGACTCCCTTGACGTATTAGCAGTGCCTTATGATGTGCCGATTCCCGGCTTTGAAAATGATACGGTGAATAGCCTGCGGCTATGGAAATCGACCGCTACCGATGAGTTTAACCTGAGCGAGTTCAATGCCGGTGATTATATCGAAGCGGTTGCTTCCAAAAACAAAGCCGAGCATATCACCATGGTGCTCTACCCCAATGATGCCAGCGAAAATGGCAAAGAGCTGCGGCTGCGCCAGCAATATTTCCTCGCCTCTGCATCATTGAAAGATGTGCTGCGCCGATGGGTGCTCCTGCATGGGAATGATTTCAGTACCTTTGTTGATAAGAACTGCTTTCAGTTAAATGATACCCACCCCAGTATTGCTGTTGCGGAGTTGATGCGCCTGCTGATTGATGAGCACCAAATGGCATGGGATGACGCGTGGGTTATCGTCACCAAAGTAATGGCCTACACCAATCACACGTTGTTGCCAGAAGCGTTAGAGCGCTGGCCGGTACCGATGTTTGCTTATCTGCTGCCACGACTGCTGGAGATCATCTATGAGATTAATGCACGCTTTATGAAGCAGGTTGCACAGCGTTGGCCAGGTGATACCGCTCGCCAGCAGCGCATGTCGATTATTGAAGAGGGGCCATGCAAAATGGTCCGCATGGCCAATCTGGCGATAGTGGGTAGCTTTTCGGTCAACGGTGTCGCCGAGCTACACTCAAAACTATTGGTTGAAGGGCTGTTTAAAGAGTTCCACGAGATGTGGCCGGAGCGGTTTAATAACAAAACCAACGGCGTTACCCAGCGCCGCTGGCTGGCGATGTGCAACCCGGGGCTGAATGGGTTGATCACCCAGACGATCGGCCGTGGCTGGATTACTGAGCTTGAGCAGTTGCGTAAGTTGACACCCTACGCCAGCAAGACGCAATTTCGCAAAGCGTGGGCCGATGTCAAACTGGCTAACAAACAGCGCCTAGCCGAACTAGTACAAGAGGAGTGCGGCGTCACCTTCGATACCTCGGCAATGTTTGACGTACAGGTTAAGCGCATTCATGAATATAAACGCCAACTGCTGAATATCCTGCACGTTATCCACCTTTATGGTCGTATTAAGCGGGGTGATACCCAAAACTGGACCAAGCGTTGCGTCTTGATTGGAGGCAAGGCAGCTCCCGGCTATGCCATGGCGAAGTCGATTATCAAGTTGGTTGCAAATGTGGCTGAAGTGGTGAATAACGACCCGGATGTGGGTGACCTGCTCAAGGTGGTTTTCTTCCCGAATTATCGTGTTTCTGCAATGGAAGTGATTGCCCCGGGAACTGATCTTTCAGAGCAAATATCGACCGCCGGTAAAGAGGCCTCGGGTACCGGCAACATGAAATTCATGATGAACGGTGCGGTGACCATCGGTACTTTGGATGGCGCTAACATTGAAATTCGTGAAGAGGTGGGGGATGACAACTTCTTCCTGTTTGGTTTAACCGCTTCAGAAGTTGAAACCCTGCGAGGCAGCTACCAGCCGTGGGATTATATCAATCACGATGCCGACTTTGCATCGGTAATTAACCTGTTGCAAAGCGGCCACTTCTGTCAATTCGAATCCGGTATCTTTGATGGCATCATTGAGAGTATCACCAGCCCCCACGACCCTTGGTTAACAGCGGCTGATTTTCGCGGCTTTGTGGATGCACAAGAGCGTGTTGCTGCTGCATACCGAGATCAGGATCGCTGGGTTCGTATGAGCATCCTCAATACAGCGACCAGTGGTAAGTTCTCTACCGATCGTACCATGCGCAACTACAACGATGAAATCTGGAAGCTCGAAGTGGTGAAGCCTGCGGCGGTCAAATAACCTGACTATGGAATAAGCTGAAGGAGTCAGTGGCAATGCAGTTGGATCATATCTGTTTAGCGGTGCGAAAGATCGACAAGGCAAGCACAGTGTTAACCACGCTGCTGGGTTATACAGCGAAAACTGAAAAAGTTGAAAACAGCCGCCAGCAGGTGGTTGTGCAGTTTTTTAGCAAGGCGGGTGGGCTGGATATTAAGCTTATTGAGCCGAGCAACCTGGCATCTCCCCTGGTCTCTTTTTTGAAAAAGGGCGAAGGGTTGCACCATTTAGGTTTCAAGGTGGATGATGTGAGCCACTCTCTGAATGCGCTGGAGCAGCAGGGGGTCAGAGTAACGGCGGCTCCACAGCCTGGTGAGGCTTTTGATGAGGCCTTAATCGCTTTTGCCTATCTTGGCAGCGGTTTGAATGTTGAGTTGATTGATACCGATAAACGCCGAAACCTGATGGGTTGAGCGCTTTGTACGATTCATGTTTTCCGCAAGGCGCTTTTTGTGGATAGAGAGCGCCTGCTTTATCTCCTCTATTTCCCAAAAAATAGAAAATAGCCGCTATCCAATGAAGGTGGATTTGACCTCTTCCTTACCCCTTTTCCATCAGGAAATTCTCTTCACAAGCCATCACGCCACACCTCAAAGCACGTCGTGGCTTGCTTGAGGCACTTTTAATGCTAAAAATCAATTTATTGACAACATTTTAACGCACTTAGTATATACTTATCCGGTATTTTATAGCGGCAAAATATTATTTATTTTGTATAAATATCAACAGCTAAATAGGTTAAAAAAATGTGGGATTGGCTTTTTGGGAAAAAAAAGGCAACGGTTGATCACGGCAGAGTAGGGAGGCGGTATTTGCCGGGTACCCGGCTTTCGTACGATGAAAATTTGATCGCAAAACTGGAAAGCGACCATCAGGAGCTGGTGGCTATTTATACCTCTTGTGCCGATGCCTACGAAAAGAAGAGTTACTTAAAATTGAATCAACGGTTGAATCAGTTGAAAAGCAAGCTAACCAGCCACTTGCTGGTGGAGAATGCCTGTTTTTATGTCTATGTAAGTCATTATTATAAAGAGGATGAAAATACCCGCGAGCTGATTAAGAGCTTTCGTCGTGATATGGAGGAGATTGGTAAGGTAGCGTTTAAGTTTTTATCTGACTACTCTGTTTCGTATGCGGTATATCATGCTGAATTTAAAAGAGACTTTGATGTGATTGGTGAGGTGCTGACTAATCGGATTGCGGAAGAGGAGAGTGGGCTCTATATGCTCTATCTTCCGCCGCCTGATTAGGCTCGCTTACACCGCTTTGCTTGCTGGATAAAAAGGCCCCAAACGGGGCCTTTTTTGAGGGTGGGGAGTTTAAGCGCTAGCGGGTAATGCGCTTGTATTTTTCCATCAACTCATCCTCGTTCTCTTCGTGAGCGGGGTCTTTAGGGATGCAGTCTACCGGGCAAACATCGACACATTGTGGTGTGTCATAGTGGCCTACACACTCGGTGCAGAGGTCGGGATCGATCTCGTAGATCTCCTCGCCTTGGGTAATGGCGCCGTTAGGGCACTCTGGTTCACACACATCACAGTTGATGCATTCGTCAGTGATAATCAATGCCATGGTAATGTCCTGCTCATCTCTAATATTGTAAGTGGTTTTAAATTGCTGCTGTAATGGAATTCTACCGCAAACGCTGATGAAGTGCAGCTTCTACTTCTCTATTTACAAAGTTTGACACATTGCCGCCCATGGCTGATATTTCGCGTACCAGGCTCGATGAAATATAGGTGTACTGCTCTGAGGGGGTAAGAAATACCGTTTCAATCTGTGGATCGAGCTTACGATTCATGCCGGCTAGCTGAAACTCATAGTCAAAATCTGAAACGGCCCGCAGGCCCCGAATAATCACCTTGGCTTGCTGTTGTTGAGCAAAATGAACTAATAGCGTATCGAAGGCTTGAATCTCAACTTTGGGGCTGTTAGAAAAGGCAGATTGCGCCATGGCAACACGTTCGTCAAGGGAGAATACAGGCACTTTCTTGGGGTTGTGGGCGATCGCAAGGATCACTTTATCAAACAACGTGGCGGCACGCATTGCAATGTCGTGGTGGCCGAGGGTGATCGGGTCAAAAGTCCCTGGATAGACTGCAATGCTCATGTTTGCTCCTGCAATGGGTGGCGCTGTAGTAGGTAAAAGCGGACATGTCCGCTCTTTTTGCTGCGCAGGATCTCCCAGTTATCCGGAATAGGGAGTGTAGAGAGCTCCTTCTCTACTTCAAGGTAGATCATTGCGTCGGGCGCAAGCCAGTTGTTCTCTTCCAACAGGCGACAGCTGGGTTCCACCATTCCCTTTTGATAGGGTGGATCAATGAAGGCGATCTGCAAGGTCTGACTGGCAGGGTGGGCTAGATAGTCGAGGGCGCTCTGGTTGACTATTGTTGCCTGGCGGCATTTCAGTGTGAGTGCATTATCATGCAGTTGGCGGGTGACGTGGTGCTGATTGTCCAGCATGATGACACTGGATGCACCGCGTGAGATGGCCTCAAAGCCCAGCGCTCCACTGCCGCTGTAGAGGTCAATGCAGTGTGCGCCTGCAATGATCGGTTGCAGCCAGTTAAAGAGTGTTTCCCGCACCTTGTCCGGGGTTGGGCGCAGCCCTGTCGATGTGGCGAAGGGGAGCTTTCGGCCGCGCCATTCGCCGCCAATAATACGTAACTGGTTTTTTTTCTGATTGTTTCGGTTATTCATAACGGGTAATTATACGGCCTTGCTGTGGTTTGTCTCCTGCTAAAGTGGGGTTGAGTCCGTTTAATAAACGATAATTGGGCGTTCACCCAGTAGATTACTGGTGTAAACTAAGGCGATATTTTTTCAAGAAAGTAGTGTGATGTCTTATCCAACCATTGAATCTTTTATTGGCAACACCCCGCTTGTCCGGCTGCAACGTTTGCCGGGTAATAGCTCAAATACGTTACTGGTGAAACTGGAGGGTAATAACCCGGCAGGTTCAGTGAAAGATCGGCCAGTGTTGCGGATGATCCAGGCGGCTGAAGCGCGGGGTGATATTAAGCCGGGTGATACGCTGATTGAGGCAACCAGCGGTAATACCGGCATCGCACTGGCTATGGTGGCGGCTATTCGGGGCTATAAAATGGTGCTGATAATGCCTGAAACCATGAGCGCCGAGCGTCGGGGTGCCATGCAGGCGTATGGTGCTGAGTTGGTGCTGGTGAGCAAGGAGCAAGGGATGGAGGGTGCGCGGGATTTGGCACTTCAGATGCAAGCTGAAGGCGGCGGCCTGGTGCTGAACCAATTTGCTAATTTCGATAATCCACTGGCCCACTATGAAGGTACTGGCCCGGAAATTTGGCGTGATACTCAGGGCAAGATGACTCACTTTGTGAGTGCCATGGGTACCACGGGTACCATTATGGGGGTTTCGCGCTATTTGAAGGAGCAGTGTCAACAGGTGCAGATTGTCGGAGTGCAGCCAGAAGAGGGTTCGAGTATCCCCGGTATTCGCCGCTGGCCGAAAGCGTATCTTCCGGAAATTTTTGAGTCGTCCCGGGTCGATCAGGTAATTGATGTGAGCCAGCAACAGGCGGAGCAGACAACCCGTGCCTTGGCTGCCGAAGAGGGGATATTCTGTGGCGCCTCTTCGGGGGGAGCGGTGGCGGCCGCACTGACGCTCTCTGAGTGCCTTGAGAATGCACTGATCGTGGTGATTATTTGTGACCGGGGTGACCGCTACCTCTCCACTGATCTGTTTCGGGTATAAGGAGCTGTTTTGCAGAGCATAAGTTTTGATATTATTACCGCACCAGATCTATTGGCAGGCAGTCGTCTCTACGGGCTTAAAGGGCTGGAGCAGCACGCTATAACCAATGTGATGCTCTATAAGCAGCGCCAGCAGAGTGACGAGGCGCTGCCCTTGTATTTGCAGCGCCTTGTGGCGGTTTCACTGGTGATTGCAGAGGGAAGCGAGCTCTCTCATATCCAGTTGCAGAGCAAAGATGAAGCGCAGTTGTTGAGGGAGTTATTCGCTATTTTGGATAGTGAGTCCTGTCGTATTTACTGGCAGCAGGCTTCGGTTTTGGCGCTGTTACAGTTTCGTGCATTGCGGTTTGCTATTCCCCTGCCGCAGGACTGGCCGATGCCAGCAACGCATCATCGTCGAGCGATGCAGTGTGGCTGGTTTGACCTACGCCAGATGCTGGCTGTGGAGGGAGGTGAAAACAGCCTGAGCGAACTGGCTTCACTGATGGCACTGCCCCTGCCATCGGGCATGGCTACTGGGCAGTGCCGTGAAATTGAGAGTGCCACGCAACTGGCCGCCTTGCAGCAAGGGTGTTTGGCTAATGCCCGGCATATTTATCTGCTTTATCTGCGCCTGGCATTCATTCAGGGCGTGTTGTGTGAGGGTGCTTATCAGGCCGCGCTTGAATTAGTTAGGTTGAATCTAAAATCAGTGAGTAATCAGTAACCCTATGGCACGCAGAACCAGAAGAAGACGCTTTAAAAAAGTCCCCGCCGGTCAGGTGACGGTCACTATTGAATCACTCAGTCATGAGGGGCGCGGTGTGGCACGGGTTGATGACAAAGTAGTGTTTGTGAATGGTGCACTTGCTGGGGAGGAGGTGGTGATTAGCTATGTGCGCAGTGCCAGCAAGTTTGACGAGGCACAGGTTGATGAGGTGCTAACCGCCTCAGAAGATCGCACTGAGCCAAAATGCCCCCACTTTGCAGTGTGTGGGGCGTGTAGCCTGCAACATATGCACAGCGATAAGCAGATTGAGGCTAAACAGGCTCAATTGCTAGAGCATTTTGCCCACATCGGCAAGGTTGTACCTGAAGCCGTGTTGCCACCGTTGACCGGCCCGCTATGGGGCTACCGTCGCAAGGCACGGCTTGGGGTGCGTAATGTGCATGGCAAGGGGCGCGTGCTGGTGGGGTTTCGTGAGCGTTACAGCCCCTACCTGGCCGATATGCACCGCTGCGAAGTGCTACACCCCGATGTGGGTGAGCGGCTGGATGAACTCTCTGAATTGATCGGTTCGCTGGATGCTCATAGTGAGATCGCGCAGATTGAAGTGGCGGTGAGTGATGATGTGACCGCAATGGTTTTCCGTAATCTGGTTGCCCTTAGTGAGGGGGACCGTGAAAAACTGATCGCCTATGCCAAGAGAACCGGCATTCATCTCTACGAACAGCCCAAGGGGCCAAAAACGGTAGCCGCGCTGTGGCCAGTAGAGGGTGAGCTGTTTTATCGTCTCCCTGAATATGATATTGAGATGAAGTTCCGCCCCGGTGATTTTACCCAGGTGAATACCGATATTAACCAAAAAATGATTCCCAAAGCGTTGATGCTTTTAGATATTCAGCCCCATGAAACGGTGTTGGATCTATTTTGTGGCTTGGGTAATTTCACCTTGCCACTCGCGCGTAAGGCGAAGCATGTGGTGGGTGTAGAAGGGGATGAGGGGCTGGTGCAGAGAGCGATTGAAAATGCCCGGCGCAATGGTATCGAGAATGTGGAGTACCATGTGGCCAATCTGGCAGAAGATGTCTCGCAGCTGGCGTGGATGGCGCAGCACTACGATAAAATTCTCATCGATCCGGCGCGCAGTGGTGCGTTGGAGGTGTTGCACCAACTGGCTAAATTCACCCCAGAAAAACTGGTCTATGTCTCATGCAATCCCGCAACACTGGCGCGAGATGCGGGTGTACTGGTGAATGAGCATGGTTATCGCTTGAAGAGTGCAGGGGTGATGGATATGTTTCCCCACACCACCCATGTTGAATCGATTGCGCTGTTTGAGCGTAAGCGCTGAGGTGGTTTCATGGCCCAAGAGATTGAGAGAAAATTTCTGATAGTGAATGACCGCTGGCGTGATAACGCAGGGCCAGGGCTCTCTATCCGTCAGGGTTATTTGGGGGATGCTAAGCACGCTTCAGTGCGAGTGCGCATTGAAGGTGAACAAGCCAATATTAACATCAAGGGCGTGACGCTAGGCATCAGCCGCACGGAGTATGAGTATCCAATACCTCGGGATGAGGCGCTGGAGATGTTGAATAACCTCTGTCAAAAACCGCTGATTGAGAAGCACCGCTACCAGGTGAAAGTGGGCGATCATCTCTGGGAAGTAGACTTGTTTGAGGGAGATAATGCGGGTTTAAGGGTGGCTGAGGTTGAGCTAGAGAGTGAAGATCAGCCCTTCGAAAAGCCACCTTGGGTAGGGGATGAGGTCTCAGATGATGCGCGTTACTATAATGTCTGCTTGGTAAACCACCCCTACAAGGATTGGGATGATCGCTAAACATCTACTCTGGCTGTTGCTCATTTTGGGGCTGGTGGGGTGTGGCTCACCACCACCGGAGGGGCTGCGTTTTGCGATCGCCAATGCACCCGTAACCCTTGATCCTCGCTTCTCTACCGATGCCACCTCGGCGCGGGTCAATCGACTGATTTATCAACAGCTGATTGATTTTGATGAGGCCAATCGTGCCGCGCCGGCCCTTGCTCAATGGCAGCAGCTGGGTGAGCGTCACTACCGCTTTCAACTGACGGGTGACCCACGCTTTCATGATGGAACGCCGCTACAGGCGGCGGATGTGTTGGCCACCTATCAATCGGTTCTTGATCCGGGCACTGCCTCACCCCACCGTGCGACGTTGATGCTGATTGAGTCAATGGTCACCCTTGATGAGCGGACCATTGATTTTCACCTCAATAAAAGTGACCCACTTTTCCCCGGCTATCTGGTCATCGGTATTCTTCCCCGCAAGCTATTGGCCGCCCAACACCCCTTCAACACCCAACCGGTGGGCAGTGGGCCATTTAAGTTTGTGGCGTGGCCGGAAGAGGGGCGTTTGCAACTGGAGCGGCTATCCGACCAACGCTCAGTGACCTTTGTCCGGGTAAAAGACCCGACTGTACGCGCCCTGAAGCTACTGCGTGGTGAGGTGGATCTGTTACAAAACGAGCTGCCAGCCGAGATCGTGCAGCACCTCGTTGCAGAGGGGATGCAGGTTGAGCGACGTGCGGGCTCCAACTTCAGTTATCTTGGTTTTAACTTTGACGACCCGCTTACCGGACAGCAAGTGGTGCGTGAGGCGATTGCCTATGCGCTGGATCGTGAGTCGATTATTCACTACCTGTTTGCCGACGGCGCACAGCTGGCCACCTCACTGTTGCCCCCCTCCCACTGGGCGGGTCACCCCGGTTTGACACCTTACCCCTACGACCCTGAACGTGCCCGTCAACTCCTCTCATCTATTGGGGTGAGTACAAATAAACCGTTGAGAATCTCTTATAAAACCTCAAGCGACCCTTTTCGAATTCGCTTGGCAACGGTGATTCAGCAGCAGCTGGATGAGGTGAATATTAAAGTTGATATTCAGAGCTACGACTGGGGTACTTTTTATGGTGACATTAAAAAAGGGGTGTTTCAGATGTACAGCCTCGCCTGGGTGGGAATTAAAACCCCGGATATCTACCGTTATGTCTTTCACAGCGAGGCCATTCCCCCCAACGGAGCCAACCGTGGGCGATATGTGAACCCGGAAGTGGACCGGCTGATTGAACAGGCAGAGTCGGCATCTACCCAGGATATGCGGGTGGCGGCGTATCGGAAATTACAGGCGCTGGTATATAAAGAACTCCCCTATGTGCCTCTCTGGTACGAAGAACACCTCTACGTAGCGCGTCCCGACATTCAGGGTTATGTGCTCTCCAGTGATGGCAACTACGATGGTTTGATTCATGTACAGCGGCAGTGACTCTCCACAACATATTGTCGTCTCAATTGCTGATCAGCAGCTTGAGTTGCGCGAGGGCGACCGTTGTCTAAAGCGCTACACCGTTTCGACTGCTGAAAATGGCCCGGGTGAGCAGGCAGGTAGTGGCTGTACTCCTCGGGGTTGGCATCTAATTCGGGCGATGATGGGTAAAGGTGCTCCCGAAAACAGTGTCTTTGTAGGGCGGCGTGCTAGCGGTGAAATCTATACCCCGGCACTGGCTAAAAAACATCCACAACGGGATTGGGTGCTGACGCGAATTATGTGGCTGTCGGGGCTGGAGGTCGGTAAAAATCGCCTGGGGCGAGTAGACAGTATGCGGCGCTACATTTATATTCACGGAACCCCTGATGAACTGCCCATGGGCAAGCCGTTATCACACGGCTGTATCAGGATGAGAAATCGCGATATAGTGGCGCTGTTTGCGTTGTTGGAAGGGCGGTGTAAGGTCTTTATTAGTGAAGGACCTCTGCAAAAGGGTGATGGTTAACATGATTGGGACGAGAGATATGAAGTGTGTGAGACGCTCACTTAAAAAGGAAAGTGGAATCTACAGGTTAACGGTGATGGGGTTGGTCTCTCTGGTGGTCTTACTGTTTATTTCAGCTTGCAGCACCAGTATGGGCACTCGAGGCGACTTCAGTGAAGATGATCGCAAGGTCATCTTGGCCTATTTCGGTGAAATGGCACCCCCCCCCACACCCGGCCCGGGCACCTATCGCACCCAGCCTGCGAAAGTAAAGAGTGTTCGCAATCAACCCAGTGTTATGAACAAAAAACTGGCAAGGGGAGCTGGATTTCCACTGCCCAAAAAGCTGGAGAGCATGTTGTCGCCGCTAGATAGAGGTCTTGCCCGGGCGATGGTAGGCTGGAATGTGGTGATTGTGGATGTTTCATCTCGAAGGGTGATTGATCGTGTACACGCGATGGGGTATTGATCATTAGAGCGGCCCCTGCATGATTAATTTCATCGCCTCACGTCTACTCAGTGCCTTTGTTGTCGTGCTGGGTGTCAGTTGTATTGTTTTTCTGTTTATCCACATGATCCCTGGCGACCCTGTCGAAGTGATGCTGGGAGAGAGTGCTCGCCCCGCAGATCGCCAGGCGCTGCGTGAAGCGCTGGGGCTGCATCTGCCGATCTTTCAGCAGCTACAAAACTACTACATTGGCCTGTTTCAATTTGACCTGGGGCACTCGCTGCACTCCTCGCGTCCGGTGCTGGAGCTAATGGCTGAGCGTATACCGGCTACCCTCGAGTTGGCACTCGCCTCATTGATTGTTGCGGTCGCTATCGCCTTTCCACTGGGCACCATTGCAGCGATTCGTCAACATACGCTGTGGGACCAAGGGGCGATGGGTTTTGCACTGATTGGTGTCTCCATTCCCAATTTTGTGATGGGGCCGCTGCTGATTCTGCTCTTCTCGGTGATGCTGGGCTGGCTGCCTGTTTCTGGGCGCGAGGGCTTCGCTTCACTGCTGTTGCCCGCCATTACGCTGGGCAGCGCGTTGGCTGCGGTGTTATCCCGAATGGTGCGCGCCTCACTGCTTGAGGTGCTCTCGGAAGATTACATCCGTACCGCCCGCGCAAAAGGGCTGAGTGAGTGGCGGGTGGTCTGGCTGCACGGTGTGCGTAATGCGCTGCTGCCGGTGGTCACCCTGCTGGGGTTACAACTGGGAGTATTGCTGGGTGGCGCAGTGATTACCGAGACCATCTTCTCTTGGCCCGGCATCGGCCAGCTCACCATCGAAGCGATTCAGCGCCGCGACTACCCGGTACTGCAAGCGTGTGTGCTACTGATCAGCCTGGCCTATGTGGTGGTTAATACCCTCACCGATCTGGTTTATGGCTGGCTTGATCCGCGTATCCGTTTAGGGGAGGTGTGATGCCGATACGCTTATGGTTTCCCCTCGGTATCGTTTTGCTGTGGTTGTTGATGGCGCTGTTTGGGCCATTGATGGGGCTGCAACCCAACCAAATTGAGCTGTCAAAAATCCTGTTAAGCCACGATAGTGCGGCGTGGCTGGGGTATGATGACTTGGGGCGACCACTCTGGGATCGCCTAGTGATGGGTGCACAAACCTCCTTTATGGTGGCCGTCGGTGTGGTGACTATTTCACTTCTATTCGGCACCTTGGTGGGTGCAGTGAGCGGCTATCTTGGTGGTTGGTTCGATCACCTGGTCACCCGTATTATCGATATATTTCTGGCCTTTCCGGGTATTCTTCTGGCGATTGCCATGGCGGGTATTCTGGGTCCCGGGGTCGAGAATGTGGTGATTGCTTTGGCGGTAGTGGGTTGGGTTGGCTTTGCCCGCCTGAGCCGTGCTCAGGTGTTGGCGATTAAGCACCGTGACCATGTGCAGGCTGCGATTGCACTGGGCGTTTCGCCAGTGCTGATTATTGTGCGCCACCTGATTCCATTAATCATGGCACCGCTGATAATTGAGGCAACCTTTGGGGTTGCCTCAGTGGTGATTGCAGAGGCGGGATTGTCATTCCTCGGTTTAGGGGTGCAGGCACCCGAAGCTTCATGGGGGAGTATGATTCGCGACGGAACCCGCTACCTGCTGGTAGCCCCGCATATGATTCTCGTGCCGGGTGTGGCTTTGATGCTGGTGGTGTTGGCCGCTAATTTATTGGGTGACCAGCTGCGGGATCGCCTGGATGTTCGTTTGCAAAACAGTCGTTAATGGAACAGTTACTATGTCGCTTGGCCCTCTCATGTTGGATCTTCAAGGGGTGGAACTCACCGCTGAAGAGCGTGAAATTCTACAAAATCCGCTCGTAGGGGGGGTGATTCTGTTTAGTCGCAACTATGAAAGCCCCGAACAGTTGACGGCATTGATCAGTGAAATTCACACGCTACGCAAACCAAAACTACTGGTGGCGGTCGATCATGAAGGGGGGCGCGTGCAGCGCTTTCGTTCAGGTTTTAGCCGTCTGCCAGCGGTATCCCAAATCGGTGTGAACTATAAAGAGAGGCCACGCTATGCAAAAGAGCTGGCTGAAACCGCCGGTTGGTTGATGGCCGCAGAGCTTCGAGCGGTGGGGGTCGATTTTAGTTTTGCCCCGGTGCTTGACCTTGATTATGGACAGAGCGAGGTGGTGGGTGATCGCGCTTGGCATCGTGACCCACAAGCCGTGGCTGAGCTGAGCCACGCCTATATGACGGGTATGCAGTCGGCGGGAATGGCCGCGACGGGCAAACACTTCCCCGGTCACGGCTGGGTCAGTGGCGACTCCCACACGGCGATGCCGGTGGATGAGCGTCGCTATGAAGATATCTACCCGGATGATATTTTACCCTTTGAGCGCATGATCAACTACGGCATGGCCGCCATTATGCCAGCCCATGTGATCTATAGCCGCTGCGATGAACAACCGGCAGGCTTTTCACCCTTCTGGTTGCAGGAAGTGCTGCGCAGACGTTTGAATTTTCAGGGTGTTATCTTTAGTGATGACCTCAGTATGGCAGCAGCGGGTGCAGGTGGTGGGTTTGTTGAACGTGCCGAAAAGGCGCTGGATGCGGGCTGCGACATGCTGTTGGTGTGCAATGATCGCAGCGCCGTACTCGAAATATTACAAGGGCTTAAGGATCGCAATGATGCCGCCTCCCACAGCCGCCTGGCGCGAATGCATGGGCGACACCGCGTGACTCGGGTAGAATTACTACGCGACCCCGCGTGGGAACAGGCGGTCATGGTGATGGATAGGCTGCACGATGATGATGAACTACTGCTAGATATATAGGGCAAGATAATGATCGAAGAGCTGATGACAACCCTGGGGTTACCCAAGGATGGCAACGGGTGGATTGTTCAGGTATTTGTGGTGGTGTTTCTGGTGCTGCTGCTGAACTTCATACAGAAGCGTGTTTTCTTACGCATCGCCAAACAGGCATCGAAGACCGCCAACCCGTGGGATGATGCGCTGATTAGGGCGATTATCAAGCCACTGTCGCTGTTAATCTGGGTGGTCGGGCTCACCTTTGCGGCAGAAATGGTGCAGGGCATAAAGGATCAGCCGATCTTTTCCGCACTGGCCCCTTTGCGTGATGTGGGGGTGATTTTCGCCCTGGCCTGGTTTCTGATTCGCTTTATTGGTGAGACTGAAAAAAACCTGGTATCACTGAAACGTGTGGATGTTACCACCGCCAGTGCCTTCGCCAAACTGCTACGGGTTTCAGTGATGATAACCTCCGTGCTGGTGGCGCTACAGACCCTCGGTTTCAGTGTCTCCGGGGTGCTGGCTTTTGGTGGGATTGGCGGTCTGGCGGTGGGTCTGGCAGCAAAGGATCTGCTGGCAAACTTTTTTGGTGGGTTGATGATTCATCTCGACCGGCCCTTTTCGATTGGCGACTGGGTGCGCTCACCGGATAAAAATATCGAAGGCACCGTAGAGGAGATCGGCTGGCGCTTGACCAAAATCCGCACCTTCGATAAGCGGCCACTCTATGTGCCCAATGCCACGTTTACGACCATCTCGGTAGAGAATCCATCGCGCATGAGCCACCGGCGTATCTATGAAACCGTGGGTATTCGTTATGATGATATTGGTGAGATGCCATCTATTGTGGCTGATGTCGAAGCGATGCTGCGCTCACACCCCGAGATTGATACTAGCCAGACCTTGATGGTTAACTTCAACCAATTTTCAGACTCATCGGTCGATTTTTTTGTTTATACCTTTACCCACACCACTAACTGGGTGAAATTTCACACCATAAAACAGGATGTGTTATTGAAAATAAGCGATATTATTGCCCAGCATGACGCTGAAATCGCATTCCCCACATCAACCCTCCATCTTGCAGACTCACCGCAATTTTCTGGTGAAGCGTTGAGTGGCTCCCCTTTAACTCCAGATCGAAAATATGACCATGAATGAGACAGCCCCCCACGCCTGGCAGATCTACCAAGAGTCAGACTGCCTATACAATGAACAGCAGATCCAGCAGGCGCTGGATAATATGGCCGCCGAGATTACCCAGCAGCTGGCAGATAAAAACCCACTGGTTTTGAGTGTCATGAACGGCGGCCTGATAACCGCAGGCCAACTACTGCCCCGTTGCCTGTTTCCGCTGGAGATGGACTACCTGCACGCCACACGATACAACAACAGTACCGAGGGTGGCGAGCTGACTTGGCTAGTGAAGCCACAGAGTGACCTACAAGGGCGTACTGTGCTGATCGTAGATGACATTCACGATGTGGGTGCCACGCTTCAGTCGATTATTGATGAGTGTTATCGTGCGGGTGCTGAAAGGGTATACAGCGCTGTTCTGGTTAATAAACTACATGACAGAAAAGTAGAGATGCGCGCCGACTTTGTTGGGTTGGATGTGGAAGATCGCTATATTTTTGGTTGTGGAATGGACTACAAAGGTTACCTGCGTAACCTGCCGGCGATCTACGCCATGAAAGAGAAGTAAGGGCTATGGCTAAAACGGCATTTATTGGCGGTACCGGACTGGCTTCGATGGCGGGGCTGGACGTTATACAGCGGCAAACGCTAGAGACACCCTACGGCGCACCCTCTGGCGAATTGACCACCGGTAAGCTGGCTGGGCACGAGGTGGTTTTTCTTGCCCGGCACGGCGAGCACCACACCATTCCACCCCATCGAGTGAACTATCGGGCTAACCTGTGGGCACTGCACTCAGTGGGTGTTGAGCAGATTATTGCGGTAGCGGCGGTAGGCGGAATAACCGCCGCTATGGGGCCGGCCCAAGTGGCCATTCCAGATCAAATTATCGATTACACCCACAGCCGCGAAGCTACTTTTTATGATGGCGGAGAGCAGCCGGTTGAGCATGTTGATTTCAGCTATCCATACAGCGAAACAGTGCGTAAAAAACTACTGGAAGCCGCCCAAGAAGTGGACTTTTCCGTTGTGGCCGGTGCAACATATGGGGCAACCCAGGGGCCGCGCCTAGAGAGTGCCGCCGAGATTATCCGCATGCAACGGGATGGTTGTGACCTGGTGGGTATGACCGGAATGCCCGAGGCGGTTCTGGCGCGGGAGCTGGGTGTGGATTATGCCTGCTGTGCCGTGGTCGCTAACTGGGCCGCTGGCTGCGCTGAAGGCATTATCACCATGGCAGAGATCGAGCAGACACTGGAGCTGGGAATGCAGCGGGTGCGTCAGCTGCTGACGCGGGTGATTGTAGCGGTGTAGTGACTAAGGAACGGTGCCAGTTGCAGGCTCAGTAGCGGCTTGCTCAGCCTCTTCTACCTCCTCAACCGGTGGCGTGTAATCACGCACCACCAGTAACATCCCAAAACGTGGATGATCAAAATAGTGCAGCTCCTGCTTGCGTACCCGACGGTTTTCATCAATCCTGAAATAGTGATTCTCATGCAGAGAGGCCGGCTGTCGCAAGGGGATGCTCAGAGGCGTTAATAATTGATCGGGAGAGTTGAAATAGTCGCCATTCCCCGCTGTGTGCAAACGTGTTGAAATATTATTTAGAAGCAGTTGGTGAGGAACCACTTTTGCCGGTTTTGAAAGCAACAGATCACTCTCTACATGAAGGTAGCGACTCAGGGAGAGGCGAATATAACCGAAAATGTGGCTCTGTTCTCGCCACACAGCGGTTTGCTCGTCGGGGGGAGGCGGTGTCTTACCCCTCTCGTCAATAAGCCCCAAATAGGACTCCACACTAATCTGCCGCTCTGTTGCATAAGGGTAGATCAGAATCGCCGGAGCCAGCTCACGGCTCAGCCCGGGTTGTCGCCAGCCGATGTGCAGCAGGGGTTTATAGGCCGGATTTCTTTTCAGACTTTTGAATGCAGTAGAGAGCTGAAGCTGTGGTTTTGTTAATTGCTGATACGCTGTTTCAACCGCTTTACCCTCATCGGAGCCAGGTTTGAAAGGGGGGGTTAGCTCAAGGGTGTCGATCAATTCGGGTGTTATCACCCGCTGGTTTAATACCTCATGGAATGGCTCCTGTTTTGAATTTCGCTCAAACAGAATGATCTCAACCTCATACCAGGGAGCGGGTTCTGATTCAGCTTGTAGCCAATTGGAACACAAGAGTAGCGAGATAAGCAGCAGATGTTTTATGGCGCTATTGTTTGTAAAAAGGTTTCTAGTCATTAGGGTTATGTTACGCAAGTTGACCGGTCACGTCACCGTTTTAAGCCGATTTAGATCTATCTCGGATATTTTCCTGCATTTGGCCATGAAGTGCTCATTTTTATCACTACGATGTCGTTATAGTGGCAATATCTTGAACCGCACAAGAGTCTACTTATGTCAGATAAAGCCCCTACTGTTTTTATCATTGAAGATGACCCCGCCTTAATGGAACTGAATGCGCTGCATATCGCCATGGAGGGGTACGAGGTGCTGCGTGCAGAAAACGCCGAAGAAGCTCTGGCGCTAATGCAGCAGCCAGCGCTATCGGCAGACCTGATTGTTTCAGACATTGTTATGCCAGGTATGGATGGTTATGCGCTCTGTACAGAAGTACACAAACTGCCCACATGGCAAGAGGTGCCCTTTATCTTTGTCAGCTCCCTCTCCACCCTCGAAGAGCGCCTGAAAGGGTATGAAGTGGGCGGCGATGACTACATCACCAAGCCCATCGACCCCAAAGAGTTGGTGCAAAAAATTGCCCGAGTGTTAGATGTTCGGAATAAAAACCACCAGCTAAAAGAGCAGATAACCCAGACGCAGAGTGTGGCGATGCAAGCGATGACTTACTCAAGTGACCTGGGTCAGGTGATCGAGTTTTTTAAGCATAGCGTGTCATGTGAGAGCTACGCTTCCATTGCCGAGCTGTTTTTTGAGTTTATGCGTAATAATGGCCTGCACAGCTCGATTCAGTTTCACACCCCCCACGGACAGCTCAATTTTGGTGACCAGGGCGAAGTGTCGCCACTTGAAGCCAATGTGATTGAGATGTCACGTAAAAAATCCCGTTTCTTCGATTTTGGCAGTCGCACCATTATCAATTACCAGGACTTCTCCATTCTGATAAAAAACATGCCCATTGATGATCCTGACAAATATGGCATTTATAAAGATACTATTGGCACGCTCTGCAACGCTATTGAAGCGCGTGTCACGGTCATCATGAATGATGATAAAAATAGAAAGCGTCAGGCGCTGGTCGATGCCATTCAGGATGCAATGCGTGAGCTAAAGCAGACCATGGCAGAGATGCAAAAAGATAACATGGCAGTCATCGAAACCATGGTCAATGATGTGGATAACGCGATGATGGTGCTGGGTTTAACCGATGAAGAGGAGAACCGCATCCGTGAAATCGCCATGAAAACCACCGATGCGATTGAAGCAGTATTTGGCCGTGTAGTCTTTATCGAAGCGCAGTTTGATACTGTAAAGGCGCGCCTCGACGATGTTTTTAACGATTAGCGCGCGCTTTCTGCCTCCACCCTCCACCCCTCTATAGTCAGCCTCCTCTGCTTTACCCTCAGTTCAGCTACACTCAATTTATGAGCTATTCGATTAGCATGAAAAAAATTCACAAGCGTGTCAACCAACGCCAGGTTGATGCGTTAAAGACTTCATAGGATCACCCCAAGAGAAAAATGTGAATTTATTGATACTCTGGCAATGCAGCCGCCCAACGGAAAGGTCGGGGGTGGTGTGATAGAGCAGTTTCTCTCTCGTGTGGAACGCCGTGCTTACCGAATGGCCTATATTGCAACCGGCAGCCGCGAGGATGCGCTGGATATCGTGCAAGATGCCATGATTAAACTGGTACAAAAATATGCATCAAATGATGAGGCCGAATGGGGGCCGCTTTTTCACCGCATTATGCAGAGCCATATTCGAGACTGGTACCGCCGCAGCAAATTTCGTAACGGCCTGCGTAGACTGATTGGTTGGGGTGACGAAGGTGACCCTATGGACAACCTGCCATCCACAAAGCGGTGGCAACCCGACGAACAGCTGCAAGCAGAAAACACCATGGATCTATTGGATGCGGCCATTCGCCGCCTGCCACTGCGCCAACAGCAAGCTTTTTTATTGCGTTGCTGGGAGGGGCTGAGCACCGCAGAGACCGCGGCTGCCATGGGCTGCTCCAGTGGCAGTGTAAAGACCCACTATTCGCGTGCATTAAAAGCGTTACGTCATCATCTGGAGGGGCAATCGTTATGAACGAAGATGAACAAAATACTCGGTTTGCCGCACAGCTGAAATCCCGGCTTGACCAAACAGAGCGAGCACTTGATGTGGCCACCGTAGAGGCGCTGCGCGTTGCACGCCAGCAAGCACTCACCGCGCCACGTCACTTGGGTTGGAAGCTGCCCAGTGCCGCTTTTGCCTCGCTGGTTTTTGGTGCTCTGCTGGTCAACAGCGTAATGGTATCGAGTGAGCCACCTGTGCCGGTGGCGTTATTTGAGGATATTGCGCTGTTAAGCGCCGAAGAGGATCTGGAGATGTATGAAGATATTGACCTTATTCTCTGGTTGATGGAAGAGGAGAGCAGCCGTGATTTGGGTTAGCCAACAGCGCACCCTTCTGTTGGTGCTGTGGCTTTTTTGCACGGTGGTTTATGCCGAGGATGATGAAGCGCTCCCTCTGGTGCTGTTTGAATTTATTGCCGAGTGGCAAGATGAGGAGGGGCACTGGGTCGACCCATTGGCGTTAGCCGTTAATGACGAAGAGCCAGTGGCCGGTGAAAAAGATGAGGAGCGTCGCGATGATTAATCGACTACTGTTTGCACTTCTATTAATGAGTATTAGCCATGGACTAATTGCCGACACCACACACACTGCCTGGAGCGAGTTGAGTGCAGGCCAGCAGCAGTTATTGAAGCCGTTTGCTGAACAGTGGGGCAGCCTTCCCGCAGCGCGTCAGCAGAAAATATTAAAAGGCATCGAGCGCTGGGAAAAATTGACCCCCCAGCAGCGCCAGCAATTTAAAAGGCGCTTTGAGCGCTGGCAACAACTCCCCCCTGATCGACGAGAAAACGTGCGCAAACAGTTTCAACGGTATCTTGTCATGACACCGCAAAAGAGAGAGAACATACGTCAACGCTACCAACGATTTAACCAACTACCGGCCGCACAACGGCAACAGCTACGACAGCGCTGGAATAACTTGCCCCCACAGGTAAAGCGGCGGATTATAGAGCATCGTCGTTAACCAAAAAGACTCGCTACAAACCCCTGTGGATAAAGTAGAAAATGAGCGTTGTCAGTCACCCCTTTAGCCTGCTGTGCCAGCCGAGTGCCGTTTGTCTGCTCCTACTGACTTCATACGCTCACGCCGCAGACAGCCGGTCATCACTCACCCTCGAAATCGGTTTTGATGAGCAGGGCAACCAGAGCCAAACCCTCTATGCCGACTCGACACTGCCCCACAAACGACAGCTATCCCTCGCGGCTAGTCAGCAAAAAAACAGCAACTCAAATGCCAAACAGTACGCCATCAACCTGGGAAGTGATCCCTACGCACCGCTACACCTCTCTATAGGCTATGACCACTGGCAGAGCGGTGCTGGCTTTGAAATAAACAGCCAAAATTTAGTGATCGGCTTAAACATAGCGCAGTGGTATATCGCCCTTAGCCCGATTCAACGCGAGATTGAAATTGAGGTGTTGGCTCGACCAGGCGCACGTAGAAAAATCAGCCTTTCCGCCACAGGCTTCACCCGCTCACTACGCTACTTCACTGCAAGTGGCTGGCAAATGGGGTTTCGCTACACCGAGTATCGCTACACCGAGTATCGCTACACCGAAAAGCTCAGCCGGCTTGACCCAGTGCGCAGCCCGAGAGTGGTGCGGCTCTTTACACCCCATGTATTGAGCCAGGCTCTGGGGCTGGATAGCCGTAACGGCTATTTTGACCTGGGCTTCCCCTTTAAAACGCTCTATGTTGTCTTGACCCTTGGCCAGAGCCAATCTGCGGTTGATGGCCGTCGCACTCATATCGCCCTAATTGACCACTACATTCCGCTCACAGACGAGTGGGAAGTTGGCATCGGCTTTGGTCAGCAGCGCTTCGCAGCTGAGGCCATTACCTTTAGTAATTTGGCGTTGACCTATGAGTGGTAAATGGTATTCACTTGTTAGTACAACGAGGTGTCAACCGATTCACACGTCGTGCGTTATAGCCGTTGATAGCCAGACAACGTGGAGAGCGTGACAATGAACAGTGAAAAAATAGAGCGATCAAAATATCAACCAACCTTGGCCATTCGCCATGGACTCATGGCGCTACTACTCAGCCTGGTGCTCATACTCAGTGGCTGTAACGATAGCGGATCCGATGTCAGTAGCGGCGATGGCGAGCTCTACATTAGCCTCACCGATGCCGAAGGGGATTTTAGCTCATACACCGTTGATGTGACCGCCATCAGCCTACAAAAAGCTGACGGCACCGTCATCGAAACCCTACCCATCACGACACGGGTAGACTTTGCCCAATATGTCGACATGAGTGAGCTTCTCACTGCGGCCACCTTGCCCTCAGGCGTCTACGTTAAAGGCACTCTGACAATAGACTACAGCAACGCCGATATCTGGGTAGAAGATGGCAACGGTGTGCCAGTACAGGTTGCACCTGAAAACCTGCGGGATGAAACGGGCACCCCCCTGAACAGTACCGTGGATTTGTCGGTGCGCCTAGAAGACCACAATACACTGCTGATTGTTCCTGGCCTGCCCTCCCACCTGACACTCGACTTTGACCTCAACGCCTCACATCAAACCGACTTCACAGGTGACGCTCCCGTGGTCACAGTCAGGCCAGTACTGGTGGCCGATATTGACCTGGAAAAAAACAAACCACACCGGGTTCGTGGTCCGCTACAGCATGTTGACCTGGCCGATAGCAGCTATCAGATCTATCTGCGCCCCTTCCATCAACGGCTCTCAAGCCGTCATCGCGGCGACTTTGGGGAGTTAACCGTAAAAACCACAGATGAAACCATCTTTCAGATCGATGGAGAGATGTATAAAGGCGAGCGTGGCTTACAGATGCTAGCATTAAAAGAGCGCTTCACCGCCACCATTGCCCTGGGCGACCTGACACTCAACCCTCGCCAGTTCGAAGCGCGTGAAGTCTATGCGGGGCGCAGCGTACCGGGAGGCGAGCAGAGCGTAGTAAAAGGCAATGTTACTTCTCGAAATGGAGAGTATCTGACAGTGCGCGCTGCTACGCTGATTCGTAGCGGAGGCGGTACTGGCTACAGGCAGCAGATCATCGTAACCATCGGCCCGGATACCAAAGTAACCAAACAGCTCTCCATGGAAGATCATGACATTGCCGCCATCTCCGTAGGGGCGCGGGTCACCATCTTTGGAGAAATTACCCCCTCCATCACTACCGTACTGGCACTGGATGCTCAAGAAGGCTTAGTCCATTTAGAGATGACAACCCTCAGCGGCAGCGTGGTGGACAACAACCAAGGCGTAGTGATGAACCTGGAAGCCATCGACCGGCACCGTATCGCACCGTTTGACTTTACTGGCACCGGCACCTCCAGCGAATATGATGCCGATCCCGCACACTATGAACTCGAAACCGCCACCCTCGACAGCACACAGCTCAAGCCGAACGACCCACTCCGTGTGCGCGGTTTTGTCACCCCGTTTGGCACCGCACCGGCAGACTTCACCGCGCACACACTGATCAGCTCAGGCACACAACCCGCGCTGATGGTAATTGACTGGGCACCCGCCTCAGCCAGTGCTATCAGCCGGTTAGACAACAACGGCATGGTACTCAACTTGGAAGGCGTGGGCCGTTTTCACCACGTTAGCCTGCGGGGAGAGCGCATCGACCTCACCACACAAGCCGCTCCGCCCACCCTGCTTGCGGGTGAAACGGGCATGAGTCACTACGTTATTATCCAAGGAGAGTCATACCACCTGCACCAGAGCTTTGAATCGTTTGTAACCGAACTGAAAAACGTACTCAGCAGTGGCGGTACCGTCAAACGATTAGAAGCACCCGGTGAATACCTGAAAAGTGATGGCTCACTAACCGCACGGCGCTTGACGCTTTACATGCAATAAAATCACACCCACTCACCCCCCATCAAACGATGGGCCGGTGAGCCTCTTTGCCCCCACCCAAGCATCGCTATCTGAAGATGGACTCCTACGAGGAGAGCTACCCACTACAAATCACATAGAGCCGATATTTTAAAGCAAGCTGGCTCTTTTGAGAGCCGTGCGGGAGTGGTAGACTGTCGCCATTCATTTTTACTGGACGGTAGGTAGGATATGGCAGGTCATAGTAAGTGGGCGAATATTCGCCACCGCAAGGGCGCTCAAGATGCTAAGCGCGGTAAAATTTTTACCAAGCTTATTCGTGAAATTACGGTTGCGGCTAAGGCGGGTGGCGGCGATCCGGCAACCAACCCTCGACTGCGTACCGCGATTGATAAAGCCTTAGGCCAAAATATGACCCGCGATACCATTGAACGCGCTACAAAGCGGGGAAGTGGTGATGTTGATGGTGAGAATTTCGAAGAGATTCTCTATGAGGGGTACGGTATCTCTGGTGTGGCGGTGATGGTGGAGTGCTTGAGTGATAACCGTAATCGAACGGTTGCGGAGGTGCGCCACGCGTTTACAAAGCGCGGCGGCAATCTGGGTACGGATGGTTCGGTCGCCTATCTGTTTACCAAACAAGGTATTTTGAGTTACTCCGCCGGCAGCGATGAAGATAAAATCATGGAGGCTGCGTTGGAGTCAGGTGCGGAGGATGTGCTGAGTCACGAAGATGGATCGATTGATGTGGTGACTACGCCAGAGAGTTTTGTGGATGTAAAAGAGGCGATGCTTGCAGAAAATTTGATAGCTGAAAATGCGGGTATTACCATGACCCCGAGTATGACGGTGGTGCTTGAGCTGGACGATGCGGAGAAAATTATGGGGCTGATCGATATGCTCGAAGAACTTGATGATGTGCAAAATGTCTACACTAATGCTGATTTTTCGGAGCAGGTGCTGGCTGATCTGGAAAGCCGGATCGGTTAGGGAAATTCATGATGACTTTACGCAAGCTCAAGCGCCCTCCCTTTTTTGCGATCACTCTGTATTCAGTGTCGCTGTAGTGCGTATTCTTGGAATAGACCCCGGCTCTCGTATTACCGGCTTTGGGGTTATTGAGGTGACGCAGGGGCGTATTCAATATGTGACCAGTGGCTGTGTCAGGGTTGTCGGAACTGGGTTTCCTCAGCGTCTTAAAGAGGTTTTTGATGGTGTGCGGCAGATTAGCCAGCATTATCAGCCCGACTGCATGGCCATTGAGAAGGTGTTTGTACATAAAAATGTGGACAGTGCTCTTAAACTGGGGCAGGCGCGGGGTGCGGCAATTTGTGCGGTGCTTGAGCAGGTGCTGCATGTTTATGAGTATGCGCCCACGGAGATTAAGAAATCGGTTGTGGGTAAAGGACGTGCGGCAAAAAATCAGGTACAACACATGGTGATGGTGTTGCTTAAGTTGCCCGCTATGCCCCAGGAAGACGCCGCCGATGCGCTGGCGGTGGCACTCTGCCATGCACACACACAAAGTACGCTGCAACGATTAGGGAAAAATAGATAATGATAGGTCGATTACAGGGTATTTTAGTCGCAAAGCAGGCGCCTGAGCTGCTGGTGGATGTGCAGGGTGTGGGGTATGAGGTGAATGCGCCGATGAGCACGGTTTATCAGCTGCCCGCGCTGGGTGAGGCGGTTGTGCTGCATACTCATATGGTGGTGCGTGAGGATGCCCAGCTGCTTTACGGCTTTGCTTCACTTGAAGAGCGCACCCTGTTTCGTACGCTGATTAAGGTGAACGGGGTAGGGGCTAAGTTGGCATTGACCATTCTTTCGGGTATTGCGGCCGATGATTTTGTGCGCTGTGTGCGCGATGAGGATGCCGCCACGCTGGTGCGCTTGCCGGGCATCGGCAAAAAAACCGCTGAACGGCTGATTATTGAAATGCGAGACCGGTTTAAGGATTGGCAGGGAGGTGACCTGGAGTCACTCGGGAATTCAGCTAACCCCAACACCCGTACACCCTCTGTGGAAGATCCGGCTAAAGAGGCGCTCTCGGCGCTGATTGCGCTGGGCTACAAGCCTCAGGAAGCGAGCCGCCTTATCAAGTCGCTTGATACTGATGGTAAATCCAGTGAGGATATTATTCGAGCATCACTGCAATCATCGGTGAAGAAGTGATCGATTATGATTGAGACCGATCGTCTAATCAGCGCGGCCCCAAAAGTCAATGAAGAGGAGCGGGTAGACCGCGCAATTCGCCCGGTAAAGCTGGCCGACTATGTGGGGCAACCTGTTGTGCGTGAGCAGATGGAGATTTTCATCTCGGCGGCAAAGGGGCGTGCGGAGTCTCTTGATCATGTTTTGATTTTTGGCCCGCCTGGGCTGGGTAAAACCACTCTCTCCAATATTATTGCCAGTGAGATGGGGGTGCATATTCGCCAAACATCGGGGCCGGTGCTGGAGCGTCCCGGCGATTTGGCTGCGATGCTGACAAACCTTGAACCCCATGATGTGCTCTTTATTGATGAAATACATCGCCTATCGCCCATTGTGGAGGAGATTCTCTATCCGGCTATGGAGGATTTCCAGCTTGATATCATGATCGGTGAGGGGCCAGCAGCGCGTTCAATTAAATTGGATTTGCCGCCCTTTACGCTAGTGGGTGCAACCACCCGGGCAGGGTTGCTGACCTCTCCACTGCGGGATCGTTTTGGAATTGTGCAGCGTCTGGAGTTCTATTCGGTTAAGGACCTCTCTTATATTGTGGGCCGTTCGGCGGCTATTCTGGGTATTGAGATGGCACCGGAAGGTGCGGCTGAAATCGCCCGGCGCGCTCGGGGAACCCCTCGAATCGCCAATCGACTGCTGCGCCGGGTGCGTGATTATGCCCAGGTGAAGGGCGATGGGACGATTGATAAATCAGTCGCCCAGTTGGCCCTAGAGATGCTGGATGTGGATGACGAAGGCTTTGATATGATGGATCGTAAGCTGATGCTGGCGATTATCGAAAAGTTTGAAGGCGGCCCGGTGGGGCTGGATAACTTGGCGGCAGCCATTGGCGAAGAGCGTGGTACGATTGAGGATGTATTGGAGCCCTATCTGATTCAGCAAGGTTTTATTATGCGGACACCCCGTGGGCGCATTGTCAGCCGGGCGGCTTATCTCCATTTTGGCCTGCTGCCGAATCGAGAGTTTGCTGTGGATGGGTGTAATGGTAGTCACTAAAAGTGGGGTGCTATATTAATGAGTGTTATTTTTACCCCTCAAGATGAGTTTGGAGATTTTTAATGGCAACTGATATGTCATTTATACACCTGATTACCCAGGCCAGCGTGGTTGTGCAGCTGGTGATGCTACTGCTGTTGCTGGCATCGGTAATGTCGTGGTTTATCATCTTTCGCAAGGGTCAATCGATTCGAAAGGCACAACGAGAGGCTAAACAATTTGAAGATCAATTCTGGTCGGGTAGTGATATTACCGAGCTCTACAAGGGCCTCTGTGCGAATGAAAAAAACAGCGGTATGGCGGCCATTTTTGAAGTGGGTTACCGCGAGTTTATGCGTCAAAAAAGCAGCGCGGGAAGCAATCCTGAGGCAGAGCTGGAAGCGTGCCAGCGCCGGATGCGGGTGGCGCTCTCCCGTGAGCTTGATGAGCTGGAGTCACAACTACCATTTTTGGCCACGGTTGCATCCACTAGCCCCTACATCGGCCTGTTTGGTACCGTTTGGGGAATAATGAACTCTTTTCGGGCGTTAGGCTCCGCTAATAATGCCACGTTGGCGATGGTTGCGCCGGGTATTGCCGAGGCGCTGATTGCCACCGCACTAGGGCTATTTGCCGCTATTCCTGCGGTGATTGCATACAATCGTTATGTCAATCAGGTTGACCGTATCAACAATCAGTATGAAAACTTTATGGAGGAGTTTTACTCGCTGTTACATCGTCAGGCGTATAGCTCATGAGCGCAGGCCCCATTCGCAAACCGATAAAACGTCGGGCGATGGCTGAAATTAATATCGTCCCCTACATCGACGTTATGCTGGTGTTATTAGTTATTTTTATGATCACCGCTCCACTGCTTGCACAAGGGGTAAAGGTTGACCTACCCCAGGCGAGCGCGGAGCCTATAGTGCCGGATGAGAGTGATCCGCTGGTGTTGACGATTGATCATCAGGGGTTGTACTACCTAAGTGTCGGTGACGAAGAGGAAGCGGTGGATGCGGATGTGATGATGGCCCGTGTTGCCGCCGTGCTGCGCCGCAATCCGCAGACACCGGTTATGGTACGAGGTGATCGCAATGCCAGTTATGGTGATGTGGTGCGCGCCATGACACGTCTGCAAGCCGCAGGAGCGCCGAGTGTTGGCCTTGTAACCGAGTCAGATAACTAACCATGTTGAGTGAAATCGCCAAGCATCCACTGCTTTTTATTGGCTCTCTGTTGATGCACCTTATGCTTGCTGGGCTGCTGCTTTATGGTGTTGAAATTGAGAGTCCAATGCCCAAACCTGAAACCGTTGCAGTTGTTCAGGCGATGGTCGTTGATGAGGCCAAAATTCAGCAGGAGCTGCGTAAGCTTGAGGCGCATGAGAAGGATAAGCAGCAGCAGGCAGAGGCAGCGCAGCGGCGACTGACGGAGCAGAAGCGCCTGGCAGATGAGGCAGAACGGAAACGAAAAATGGAAGAGCGTCGTCTGAAGGAGGCTGAGGCCAAGCGCAAACAAGAGCAGCAAGCTGCCCGCAAGGCGGAGCAGCGCCGCAAAGAGGCAGAAAAGCAGCGCCAGGACGAGGAGGCGGCACGCAAAGCGGCCGAACAACAGCGCCATGCTGAGGCGCTACGTACCAAAGAGGCGGCATTGGAACAGCAGCGAGCTCAGGAGGTGCAGCGTATTGAAGAGGATAAGAGGCGAGCCGCAGAGCAGCGCCGCCTGGCTGAAGAGGCTGAGCGTCAAGCCGAGCTAGAGGCGCAGCAAAAAGAGCAGCAGCGCCGTAAGGCAGAAGAGCAGGCACGCCGTGCAGAAGAGACGCAACGCATGCGTCAACAGCTGGAGGCTGAGCAGCAAGCACTGGCTGCGGAGCGTACTAAAAAAGTACAAAATGAGGTGGATCGTTATAAACTGTTAATCGCACAAAAAGTCGAGAGTAAATGGCGAAAACCAGCCAGTATCGCTGATAACCTGGTTTGTGAGGTGTTGGTTAAGATGATACCGGGTGGTGGTGTGGCGCTGGTACAGATTGTAAAAAGCAGTGGCAATCAAGTGTTTGATCGCTCCGTTGAGGTGGCGGTTCGAAGTGCTGAGCCACTTCCGCTACCGGCAGATGCCACTATGTTTGAGCATTTTCGTGAAATTCGTTTTCTATTTGACCCACAAGAGTAACCAAATTTACCGTGATGAATAGCCTGACAAAAATATTTTCCTACCTGGTGTTGATGTCGTTTCTGCTCTTGGCGACCTCACAGACCCGTGCCGCCATGACCATTGAAATTACCCAAGGTGTGAGTGGCGCGCTGCCCATTGCCGTGGTGCCCTTTGGCATGGCGCCCAATGTCCTTCTTCCCCAGGATGTTTCTGCTATTGTGCAGGCCGACCTGATTCGCAGCGGTCGCTTTAAGTCGGTGAGTGAGAAGGACTTCATTACCCAGCCCCATGAAGGGCATGAAGTGAACTTTCGTGACTGGCGTCTGTTGGATGTCCCGTACCTGCTGATTGGCAAGGTGAGTAGTCGCGAGGCGGGTTATTTTGATATTCAATTTCAACTGTTTGATGTCTTCAAATCTGAGCAGATGGAGGGCGTTATTCTACGTAATGTGACCGAGGATCGCTTGCGTGGCGCGGCTCACCAGATCAGCGACTTGGTTTATGAGGTGTTAACCGGCGAAAAAGGGGCATTTAGTACACGCATTATGTACGTGGTTGCAGAGCCTAAGCCGGGTAACCGTGATTTATACTCTCTACAGGTTTCAGATATTGATGGTTACGGCCCGCAAAAAATATTGACCTCCAGTGAACCGATCATGTCACCCTCATGGGCACCCAATGGTGAGTGGGTCGCCTATGTCTCGTATGAGAGCAACGGGAGTTCAGCTATTTTCGTTCAGGAGGTGGCTACAGGGCAGCGGCGCATGGTCAGCAATCATCAGGGGATTAACGGCGCTCCGGCATGGTCGCCTGATGGTAAACAGTTGGCACTAACCCTTTCCAAGGGCACCAACCCGGATATTTACATCTTGGACTTGGCATCGAACAAATTACAACGTATAACAAAGAACTATGCAATTGATACCGAACCGAGCTGGGCACCGGATGGGAAGAGTATCGTCTTTACGTCAGATCGAGGGGGGAATCCACATATTTATCAGTATCACCTCTCTGATAAAAGCATCAAGCGTGTTACGTTCGAAGGGCGCTATAATGCGCGTGCTTCATTTTCACCAGATGGTAAGCTGTTAACTTTTATTCATCGGCCTAATAAGAAATTTAATGTGGCAGTAATGGAAATGGCAACCGGAGCAGTGCAGATTTTAAGTGATGGGCGATTGGATGAATCACCCAGTTTTTCTCCGAATGGAAGCATGATTATCTATGCAACAGAAGATCGCTATAGTGGTGTGTTGGCGGCGGTTTCTGTTGATGGCAGTGTAAAACAGCGTTTGGCGATGCAGGAGGGTGATATTCGTGAACCTGCATGGGCACCCTTTAATAATTAATTTAGAAAGCTTGAGGAGAATATGATGAAGCGTGTGTTGTTGGGGTTGTTATTAGTTGGGTCCGGTGGGCTGGTGGGTTGTAGCTCTACGGGCGATACCTCTGATGAGGTGGTGAATCCTGATTTAATCGTGGTGGAAGAAGTGAAGCCTGAGGTCACGGATGATGCATCAACATCGGCAGCGAGCCGTGCGAATAGTGCTGATAGCGAAAAACTGAATGCTCAAAAGGCGGTTGCCACCTACACGGGTCATCCGCTTGATAATCCCGCTAGCCCATTGGCCCGCAAGGTGGTTTACTTTGATTTTGACCAAAGTGTCATCAACGATGAAGACAAAGTGACCTTGAATGCCCACGCGGATTACCTGATCGCTAACCCAGTCGCTCATGTCCGTCTGGAAGGGCATGCCGATGAGCGCGGCACCCGCGAATACAATGTTGCACTGGGTGAGCGCCGTGCAGGTGCGGTGAAGCGTTACTTGACGCTTAAGGGTGTGGCCGCTTCACAGCTTAACATGATCAGTTATGGTGAAGAGCGACCTGCCAAAAGAGGCCACGATGAAGGCTCTTGGGCGCTTAATCGTCGTGTCGAACTTGTTTATACCAAGCGTTAATTGAGGTTGCTGGTGGATCTATTTAAGCATCGATTACCCACCGTGGGTGTTTTGTTTGCGGCTGTTTTTTCGGGCACTCTCTCTGCGGATGTGCCGGTGGTTGATTTAACCGCCAAGCCACAACAACAAGCGGCTGTTTACGTTGCAAAGCCGCTGAGTGTGGAGCAACGGTTGAGCCTTCTTGAACGTAAGCTGGATAATGATGCCTTGATTGATCTATACCAGCGGCTGGATGCCTTGCAGCTCGAGGTGCAGCAACTTCGTGGCGAGCAGGAGCAACAGCAGCACGGTATTGAGGGTATTAAGCAGCGTCAGCGCAGCCTCTATATTGACCTTGACCAGCGTATTGGCAGCCTGCAAAAGAGCTTCAAACGGCTCTCCTTGCCAACAGCGGCTGTGGCCGATGTCACGGCGGCATTACCCGAGGGTGAGTTGGCAGGGGTGGTGGATGGGGCGGCTGGCTCTGGTCTGACTGAGCAGGGTGTAGATGCGGCATCTAACGGTGCGCTTTCTGTGGAGGCAGGGGCCGCTGTGATTACACCTCTGCCGGTAACGGGAGGTGGTGTGGGGGTTGCCGATAACGGCGCGCCTAGCGCGGATTTAGCCGCAGCTAAGCCACCGGAGCCGATCAACCCACTGCAAGAGCAGTCTGACTACCAAAAGGCACTTGACCTGCTGATGGCGGGTAACTATGAGCAGTCAATCACTGCTTTCTCCTCATTTTTGCAGCGTTATCCAACGGGAGAGTACCAGCAGAATGCTCAATATTGGCTGGGTGAGGCCTACTATGTCAGTCGCCTTTTCGACCAGGCAATTGAGTCATTTTCTCAGGTGATTGCAGATAAATCTGCCCGCAAACGCCCTGACGCAATGCTTAAGAGTGGTTACAGTTTATATGAGCAAAAGCGCTGGGGTGAGTGTCGTGAAATACTGCAACAGCTGATTAATGAATATCCGCAAAGTGCCGCAGCAGGTTTGGCTGAACAGCGTATACAAATGTTGCGTGCGGCTAATTTGTAAAGCACAACTTACACCCCTTTTCTGGGGTGTTTTTCCATCATATCGAGTGATTGTGTATGAGTTCTCTTCGCATGAGTGAAATTTTTGTTTCACTACAGGGTGAATCCCGCAGCATCGGCTTCCCAACGGCTTTTATTCGCTTAACCGGTTGCCCACTTCGCTGCCACTACTGTGATACCCAATACGCTTTTCAGGGTGGTGAGCAGATGGCGTTGGGTGAAGTTGTCAGGCGGGTTGAGGCATTTCATGTTCATCACGTCTGTGTGACCGGCGGCGAGCCACTGGCACAGAAGGGTGTTCTGGCGCTATTGAGTCAGCTGTGTGATAAGGGCTATGAGGTCTCTCTTGAGACCAGCGGTGCACTTGATGTGAGTGATGTCGATAGTCGTGTGATCAAGGTAATGGACCTTAAAACACCGGCTTCCGGTGAGATGGAAAAAAACCTCTATGAGAACATCTCATCTCTGACACCTCAGGACCAAGTTAAGTTTGTCATCTGCAATCGCGAAGACTATCTGTGGGCAAAGGAGATTGTACTGCACCACGATCTGCCCGCCTGCTGTGAAGTGCTCTTCTCCCCCAGCTTTTCCCAGCAACAGCCTGCTGAGTTAGCGCAGTGGATTATTGATGACCACCTTCCGGTTCGTTTTCAAATGCAGTTACATAAGATTCTCTGGGGGGAGGCTGAGGGGCGATGAGTAAAAAAGCGGTCATATTGCTTTCCGGGGGGCTGGATTCAGCAACCGTTTTGGCTATCGCACAGGCTCAGGGGTATGCATGTTATGCGCTAAGTTTTCGTTATGGGCAGCGCCATGAGAGCGAGCTGGTGGCAGCATCCGGTATTGCCAAGCAGCAAGGTGTTGTTCAACACCTTATTATTCCTCTCGATTTTGCAGACATTGGTGGCTCGGCACTGACTGACCACACGATTGATGTGCCGGCTTCTTTGTCAGAAGGTATTCCCATCACCTATGTTCCCGCCCGTAATACCATTTTCCTCTCTTATGCGCTGGGCTGGGCCGAGGTGCTTGAGGCAGATGATATTTTTATCGGCGTGAATGCGGTTGATTATTCGGGTTACCCTGATTGCCGGCCTGAGTTTATGTCGGCATTTTCAGCGATGGCAAACCTTGCAACGAAAAGAGCGGTAGAGGGCGATCCCATGACGCTTCATACGCCACTGCTTGAGTTGAGCAAAGGCGATATTATCCGTAAGGGGACGGTGTTAGGTGTTGATTATGGGGTGACGGTCTCATGTTATCAGGCGGATGAGCGTGGTGATGCCTGTGGTGTCTGCGATTCATGTCGTCTGCGTAAACAGGGTTTTTCCGATGCCGGTATCGTTGATCCAACTCGTTACAAATGAGTTGGCGTGGCGCTACAGATCAATTTTTTCGTCCAGTGAGCAGATGTCGCGCACAGTGACGCTGCTGAGCATCTCCTCGAAAGCGGCGCGGATAGGTTTGAAGTGCTGGTGCAGGGGGCAGGGCTGGTCGTCATTGCATTGGCCAAGACCATAGGCACACTCTTTTGATTCGGCAGCAGTTGGCCCTTCGACCACTTCCAGTGCTTCATTGATAGGACGTGCCATCGCCTCGTCCCGAATGGTAAATCCGCCGCCCCAGCCTTTACGTGACTCGACAAACCCATGTTTGGCGAGATTGTTCAGTATTTTGCCCAGGTAGTTGGCGGGTATATCGGTTGCCGTGGCAATATCCTGGCCAGAAATCCAGGTACCCTGGTTCTTTACCAGGTGGCCGAGAATTTGTAGGGCGTGCTTTCCAGTGCGGCTTATCATCTTAGGCTATTAACTCATGGGGTTATGGATTAAGAGTCTACCACTCTCTATTCCGTTTACCAATGGTTTGGCGCGCATATTTTACAAGGCCACTTTGAGGTCTACTCGGCAGCCAATTTGATCAGCCGTTATCCAGCACCGGGGCGAGAAACCGCCCAGTGTGGGAGTGCGCTTCTCTTGCTACCTCTTCTGGCGTTCCGGCGGCAATAATGGCCCCACCCTTATCTCCCCCTTCGGGACCGAGGTCGATAACCCAGTCTGCTGTTTTGATCACATCGAGGTTGTGCTCAATCACCACAATAGTATTGCCATGCTCCTTGAGTCGCACTAACACTTTGAGCAGTTGGGCGATATCGTGGAAGTGCAGCCCGGTGGTGGGTTCATCCAGAATATAGATGGTTTTACCGGTATCTCGTTTGGAGAGTTCGCGGGAGAGTTTAACCCGCTGTGCTTCGCCTCCCGAGAGGGTGGTGGCACTCTGTCCCAGTCGAATGTAGCTCAGCCCCACATCCATCAAAGTTTGCAGCTTTCGTGCAACAGACGGGATGGCATCAAAAAACTCACGGGCATCCTCGACGGTCATTTCGAGGATCTGGTTGATGTTTTTCCCTTTATAGGTGATATCCAGGGTTTCGCGATTATAGCGCTTACCTTTGCAGGCATCACAAGGGACGTAGATGTCGGGTAGGAAGTGCATCTCCACCTTGATCATGCCATCCCCCTGGCACGCCTCACAGCGTCCCCCTTTTACATTGAAACTGAAGCGCCCCGGCGTGTAGCCACGCGTGCGTGACTCCTGAGTGCCGGCGAGCAGTTCACGGATCGGCGTGAAGAGCCCTGTGTAGGTGGCCGGGTTGGAGCGAGGGGTGCGACCAATGGGTGATTGGTCAATATCGACCACTTTATCAAGATACTGCAGGCCTTCGATTGAGCTATATTTTGCCGCTGTCATTTCGGCTCGATTGAGGCTGTTAGCCAGTAGCGGATAGAGCGTGCGGTTGATTAGAGTCGACTTTCCTGAGCCGGAGACCCCGGTGATGGCGGTCATAATGCCCAGCGGAATCTCCAGATTGACTGATTTTAGATTGTGACTTTGTGCGCCAAACAGTTGTAGGCAGCGCTCGGGATCGAAAGGTTTGCGCTGTTTCGGAATTGCAATTTTCAATTTTCCGGAGAGGTACTGGCCGGTGATGGAGTTAGGGTTATCCATCACCTCCTGTGGTGTGCCCTGAGCGATAATATTGCCACCATGCACACCGGCACCCGGCCCAATATCGAGCACATGATCTGCCAGCAGAACCGCCTCTTCATCATGTTCGACCACGATGACGGTATTACCCAAATCGCGCAGATAGATGAGGGTGTTGAGCAGTCGTTCGTTATCCCGTTGATGCAGGCCGATGGAGGGCTCATCCAGTACATACATCACACCTACCAGCCCTGCACCGATTTGACTAGCCAGGCGAATACGTTGTGCCTCACCACCAGAGAGCGTATCGGCGCTGCGGTCCAGCGAGAGATACTCCAGTCCAACATTAACCAGAAACTTAAGGCGTAGGTTGATCTCACTGACGATTTTATCGGCAATCTCTCCTTTGCGTCCGGGGAGTGTTAGCTGCTCGAAAAAACCTTGCGCGGTACCGATAGGCATCTCAGTCACTTCGGGAAGTGTAGAGCGGGCAATAAATACATTCCGCGATGCCAGTGATAATCGGCTCCCCTTGCACGCGGGGCAGGAGTGGCTGTTAAGAAATTTGGAGAGCTCTTCGCGTACCACGTTGGAGTCGGTCTCTTTATAACGGCGCTCCATGTTGTTAATGACCCCTTCGAAAGGGTGCTCACGGATGGTTTTTTTACCGCGTTCTCCCTGGAATTTGAAGCTGATAATCTCATCATTACTGCCGTATAAAACAACATTTTGTATCTTTTCGGGAAGCTCTAGAAAGGGCAGCTCGATATCAAAATTGAAGTGCTCAGCAAGGGAGGTCAGCATGCTGAAGTAGTAGCCATTGCGGCGGTCCCAACCGCGTACAGCGCCCCCTGGAAGGGAGAGAGTGGGCGAGCTGACCACTTTGGCGGGGTCAAAAAACTGTTTTACACCCAAGCCGTCACAATCAGGGCAGGCACCCGCCGGATTATTGAAAGAGAACATGCGCGGTTCAAGCTCGGTGAGGCTAAAGCCACACTGTGGGCAGGCGAAATTGGCAGAGAAGAGAATCTCCTCTTGCGCCTCCTCCATGTAGGCAATGCGTGCGAGGCCATCGGCCAGATTAAGTGCGGTTTCGAACGATTCAGCAAGGCGCTGTTTGAGTCCACCACGCACTTTGAAGCGATCAACCACCACCTCAATCGTATGCTTTTTGTGCAGCTCTAGTGGCGGGACATCGTCGAGCTCAAGAATTTCACCATTGATTCGGGCGCGAATAAAACCATTGGCGCGTAGCTCGGCCAAGGTGCTGAGGTGCTCGCCTTTTCTGGCTTTTACCACCGGCGCGAGGAGCATTAACTTAACCCCCTCGGGCAGTGCCAACACCTGGTCGACCATCTGGCTGACGGTCTGCGCCTCCAATACATTGCCGTGTGTCGGGCAGCGCGGTTCACCCGCCCGTGCAAACAGCAGGCGCAGGTAGTCATAAATTTCGGTCACGGTGCCCACGGTTGAGCGCGGATTATGCGAGGTGGTCTTCTGCTCTATGGAGATGGCCGGCGAGAGACCTTCGATATGGTCCACGTCGGGCTTCTCCATCATGGAGAGGAATTGGCGGGCATAACTTGAAAGTGACTCCACATAGCGTCGTTGCCCCTCAGCATAAATGGTATCAAATGCCAGGGACGACTTGCCGGAACCCGATAGCCCGGTAATTACAATTAACTTGTTACGGGGGAGTTCCAGGTCGATATTTTTCAAATTGTGGGTGCGTGCACCCTGAATCTTGATAATTTCCATCGGTTATTTTCGCAATGTCGGAGAACCTGCTACTATACGGCTTTTTTACGCCCTTGGGTAAATTCAGAGTTGGAATTTTTGTGAAAAAGCACGAACAAGAGATACAAATTGATGCCATGACCCCTCTCGAAAAGAGGGCGGTCTCCTCGTTGGCCAGTATTTACGCACTGCGTATGCTGGGCCTGTTTATGATTTTGCCGGTGTTTGCTCTGTATGCAGAGCAACTTGAAGGCGTTACACCGTTTATGGTGGGGCTGGCAATCGGCATTTATGGTCTGACCCAGGCTATTTTGCAGATTCCATTTGGTATGCTTTCGGATCGCTTTGGCCGCAAGCCGATGATCATTCTTGGTCTGGTCATCTTCGCGATAGGAAGCGTCATCGCGGCGATGTCAGATTCAATCTACGGGGTTATTCTGGGGCGAGCCATTCAGGGGGCCGGGGCGATTGCGGCGGTGATTATGGCGCTTACCTCAGACCTGACCCGTGAAGAGCACCGCTTACGAGCCATGGCCGTTATTGGTATGAGTATCGGCATGTCATTCGCCTTCTCTTTGGTGCTTGGCCCCGTGCTGGATCAATGGATCGGTGTTGATGGTATTTTCTGGTTGACCGGGGTAATGGCGATTCTGGCGATTGTGGTATTGCTAGCGATTGTCCCCACGCCCGCCAAAAGCCGTTTCCACCGTGATACCGAACCGGTACCCGCACTCTTCAAAAGTGTGCTGAAAGATAAGCAGCTGTTGCGCCTGGACTTCGGTATTTTAGTTCTGCACACCATGTTGACCGCTACCTTTGTGGTTACACCGCTGGCACTGCGAGACTTTGGCGGGCTGGCATCGGCGGACCACTGGTATGTCTATTTCCCAGTGCTGGTGTTGGCGTTGGGCTTGATGGTGCCATTTATTATCATTGCGGAGAAAAAACGTAAGATGAAGCAGGTGTTCGTCGGCGCGATTGCCGCGTTGGTAGTTGCCCAGTTGCTGCTGGTGTTTGCCCATCAAAGTCTCTATGGCATTATTGCGGCACTGCTGATCTTTTTTATCGCCTTTAATACCCTGGAAGCATCACTCCCCTCGCTGGTGGCTAAAACCGTAAAGCCGGATCGTAAGGGCACTGCGATGGGGGTCTACTCCAGTTCACAGTTTTTTGGTGCTTTTGTCGGTGGCGCACTGGGTGGTTGGTTGCACGGTGAATTTGGTATGGAAGCGGTCTTTGCTCTATGTGCCTTCATGGGCGTGTTGTGGCTGATTGCAGCCGCAACCATGCAGAACCCCAGCTATCTGAGCAGTTATATGGTGCGTGTTGGAGATGTAGATGAGGCGCGTGCCGCACAACTAACCGAACAGATGGCTGCGATCAAGGGGGTTAGCGAGATTAATATTCTTACGGAAACAGGTGTTGCCTACTTAAAAGTAGACCTGCATACTCTCGACCGTGAGGGGTTATTAAAATTTGCCGTAGACGATGGGTAGGCGAGGCATTATCATGGTGAATTATCAGGGCGTTCGGCTCTAACCGTAAAAATGGGGAGATAGCGTAATGGCAAGAGGTGTTAACAAGGTTATTTTGGTGGGTAACCTGGGCAAAGACCCCGAGGTGCGTTATATGCCGAGCGGCGGAGCCGTTGCCAATGTGACCATCGCAACTTCCGAAAGCTGGAAAGATAAGCAGACCGGAGAGCAACGAGAGCGCACTGAGTGGCACAATGTGGTTTTTTATAACCGCTTGGCTGAAATTGTCGGTGAGTACCTTAAAAAAGGATCGCAAGCCTATATTGAAGGGAGTTTGCGTACTCGTAAATGGCAGGATAAAAGCGGCCAGGATCGCTACAGCACAGAAATTATTGCCAGTGAAATGCAGATGCTAGGCAGTCGTGGTGGTGGTACGGGTGGCGGTTATGATAATCCGGCCCAGCAGCAGCAAGGTGGTTACAACCAAGCACCGGCGCAACAACCGCAAGGTGACTATAACCCGGCCCCGGCACAGTCGCAAACTCAAGCGCCATCACCACCGCAACAAGCACCTCAGCAGCAGGGTGGGCAAGCCGCCCCGCAGAAGAGTGGCAAGAATTTTGGTAACTTTGATGATTTTGACGACGACATTCCTTTTTAAATGAGTCTGTTGAGTCTGGTCTTTTAATTTAAGCCCCCTGTGAGCGAAGGCCTCCAGGGGGTTTTATTATGAGGTCTTTGTACGAAAAATAGTTTTTGCTCCAGCAGAAAATATGAATCGCGCAAAGGTCTCTATTTGTATTCGTATGCAGGAGTGGTTATGAGTGAGATCGGTGTGCGGCGAAAAACTTCGCTGATATTTGCTTTAAAGGCGGGTGGGATTCCAGCAGTTATTTTGATGTTGGTGACGGACTTCTTTTTTGCCTTGGCACCGATGGGTATGTGGATGTTTCTGATTTCGCTGACAGTGCTAACAGTGCTGGGTATGGTGGCCGCTTTACAGCCCAACGAGGTCGATATCAAAGAGCGGGGAATTTGGTTTGCTCCTCTTGGTTATAGTTTGGCGCTATTTTTTATGTTGTCGCTCGCGGGCTATATCGCCTCTGAAGGCGCGGAAGGGGGCATGGGCTACCTCTCTAACCTCTCTCCAGCGATCGCTTCGATGCAATCGAACATTGGGCTGGCACCTAGAAATCAATAGATCAGGAGGCTGGGCTCTTTTTAACACTTTTCAGTATGACAAATTTTTTGTTGCTACTGACCACTTTGCAGTTACCAAATAGCTTTTTGAGTCTTATGTGGTAATCCAGGTGGCGGTTGCCAATGACCCATAACTCGCCGCCACTCCTAAGCGCTGCCAGTGACTGCTTAAACATCTGCCAGGCGATATGGCCGCTTACCGCGCTATTTTGATGGAACGGTGGATTGTTGAGGATCAGGTCAACGGTCGCCGTTTTAACCTTTGTCAGGCAGTTCATCACCTCAAATTGCGCCTCTCGCTGCGGAAATGCCGCCTTAAAGTTCTCCTCGGCAGAGCGGACCGCCATATACGACTCATCGACAAAAAACAGTGTTGCCTCGGGGTTGTATTGGGCCGCGATCAGACCAATCACCCCATTGCCACACCCTAGGTCAACCACTCGCTTCTGGCCAATATCTTTAGGCAGGTGGGCGAGGAAAAATCGACTGCCAATATCGAGGCTCGCCTGAGAAAAAACATTGGCGTGGTTAACGAGAGTGAAGTCAGTACCTTCAAGGGTGTAGTGTTTGGGGTAGGGGGTCTCTCCCGCCATGAGCGGGTTATCAGGCTGGGAAAAAATTAGCCGTGCTTTTTTTTGGGCCAGAGAGGTGTGGGTGGAGCCGATAATACGTTCAAACAGCTTTAGCGTGGAGCGGTGTATCTGTTTGCACATGGCTGATGCGATGACCTGACTCTGCTCATTGAGCAGAGGTCGCAAGCGGTAGAGTTGATCTTCCAGCATGGCGAGGCTTTTGGGTATTTTTATAATGATTAAATCAAACGCCCCTTGCGGCCAGTTGAGGCTGTCGCAAAAGGTGACCCTGTCAGGGTCAATGCCACTCTCCTGTAGGTTGCTCAATGTGCCTTGCTGGGAAAGATAGGAGTCACTCAGGGTAGTGGGTTGGTACTCTGACAATGCTACAGCCAGTGCGCCAAAGTTATCGTTGATCAACAGAGTGCGTGGCATTTTCTGAGTGAGCGACTGTTCGGCTAGAGTGTGTAGCAGGTATTCATCGGCAGCATCCCAGGCACGCAGTGGCTCTTGAACTCGTTTGGGGAACCGGCTTAATCGAAACTGGCCCTGAGGTACGCTAAGTGTCGCCATAATGAGGCTGCTTTGGTTGTTGCTGAGTGGCTATTATACCCGCCTGGCACCCAGGTAAACGATTTTTTATGTCAGGACTATCTATGAGAAATAGCGCGCCTCTTTCTGCATCACAAGTACGCCTGTTATCCAGCTCACTGGCAGATGACAAGTCGGAGCAGTGCTTATCGTATCCAGCATTGTGTGGCTTCCTGTTTGCGGTTGGCTGTGTGCCAGAGACCCTAGCAGAGTCGGAGTGGTTGCCGCTGGTATTCGAGGTTGATGGGCAAAGTAACCGCAGAGAAGGGCCAACTGTTGAGCTGATACGCCAGTTGCAGGCCTCTATCTCTCAACAGATTGAGGAAGGGTCGGTCGAAATCCCCGAGCAGTGTAGGCCAGTGGTAGCCACCATGGATAATTTGCAGTCGGGTAGTGCCTTCTCTCAGTGGTGTGCTGGCTTTTTAGGTGCCCATGATTGGCTGGATGAGCTGTGGCTGGAGTACACGCCGGAAGCAATGTTGGATGAGCAAAGCACCACGGTGCTGCTGTTGAGTTTTTTTGCCAGTGAGCGTTTGGCGAGGGAGTACTGCTCTGATCTAAATGATCAGAGCTATCGCTTTGAAGAGGTAGCTGAGCAGGTATTAGCATTACACTCGGAGGCACTACAGAGATATGCCGGATTGGGTCGTGCAATTTTAGTGGCACTGCAAGAGATAGAGGCACAGCCACTGCAGCCAGGCGAGGCTCAGCAGGAAATTGGACAAGATGAACCTTGCCCCTGCAACAGTGGTAAGCAGTTTAAGCAGTGTTGTGGGTATTAGGGGTTTAATAGCTACTGATTAACCGCAAATGGAAGGGTTGAGTTTTTGCCTGTGACTTTTCAAACCCAGATGAAAAGTCCACCGTCCAGGTGCGGTTTTTAGCGTATTGAAAAGGTGTTGAGCTCCAGTAATAGCCCAGTTGGGTGTTGGGGAAATAGTGGCTGTCAATGGCCGCCTCGCCCTCTTCGTGACGGCTTTTTGTCAGTGAGTTTAGTTCGGTTTTCTTGGGTAAACGCCAGTTGCTTCGCCCGCACAGCGCTATTTTATTGAGATACTGGATATATTGCTGGGTTGAACACTGCTTTTGATTGCACTGCCCAGCATCACCTTCGACGGTATAAGTGTGCTGGGTATGGCGTTGCTTGCCGGTGGTTTTCGCCTCCCATAGCACGTTATGGGTATTATCTTTTACGCAAAACCAGCGCTCACTCTCAGCATTAATGACACGGCCCCGCTGATCCGTTTTGTAGAATCGGCCCCGCTCAGTAGATCTGTAAAGTAATTTTTTCTGTGCACGGCGCTGGGTTGACTCTTCATTATCCAGTTTAACGGTGGTTATTTTCTTCTCCGTTAGGGTGCGAGAGGAGAAATCCAGCTCCTTGAAGCCGGTATTGGGCTGTTTAGTTGCGGGCTTATTTTCGATAGTAACCGCTGTCGCTACTTTTTTGGGGGCAGGTGCAGGGCTCGGCATCTTTTCCCTTTGCGGCTTTACAGGTTGTGATGGCTCTTTTATTGGCTCGGGCGCAACATTTTTTTGTTCTGGCAGCGAAGGGGTGGCGGTTGATTTTTCACCCATGGCAAGTGCGATGGATAAAACATTGGTTGAAGAGGGCGTGTGCTCATCATCAGCTGGCTGGGGAGAGCCATAGCCATACTCTGGTGGCATCGGGTAGCGGTCCGAATCACTGCACGCTATGAGTGATGTCATGCATAACATGGCTACTGAAGTAAAACGCATACCCTCTCCACCCAAACTCTCTTTTAACGTAATTTTAATTATCGACGGGAAGGGCACAGACCTTAGGGAAAGCCGTCAGTAATCGTTTTTATAGGCACTAAAAAAGGGAGCCGAAGCTCCCTAGTTTTGCAGCGTTATAACGTGGCTTGCTTAGAAATTGTGCTCCATGCCAAAGCCCAGTGTAGTGATCTTGCTGTTGGCGGCGTAATATTCATAGCTTGAGAGGTAGCCGTGCAGCTTGGTCTTCTCGCCCAGTTTATAATCAGCGCCCAAGGCCATCAGCTTAGCATCCTTTTTCTTTCCGTCTCCAGCACCATATTGGGCTTTCAGCTTAAAGGCATCGATTTTATAGGATCCACTCACGACGAAGCCATCATTGCTTTCGGCATTAGCCACTGTTGCATCCTCAGACATGCTGTAGATAACACCAGCGGTATACTTTTTGGCTTTATATTGAAGTGCGAGGCGGGTGGTGTCATAACCCACTACATCACTATCGACACCGATAGCAGCAAAGATCGCGCCCTTGTCGTAGGTAGCCGAAAATGAAGTGCCATTACTGCCGTCGCCATTCTCTTGCAGCTGGGTGGCTACTTTGACAGTGATGCTGTCCGCTATTTTTGGAGAGGTGTAGTGAACCAGGTCGTTGATACGCTCTTGAGCGACGATGACATACTTGATATCACCTTGAGGCAGGCGGTCAAACATGTCGATTTTTCCAGCGGTTTTCTTGAGTGGAGTGTCGTGGGTGCCGGCAAGGATTTTACCAAACTCGCCTTGCAACCCGATGTAGGCGTTACGCTGTTTGAAAATCTGACGAACATCTTCATCATCATCATGATTTTCAGCTTTCTCATCAGGAGAGATACCATACTCCAGCTTGTAAATAACATACAGGCCACCATCCAGCTTGGTTTTACCTTTGAACCCCAGCCGTGAAGACCAGTTGCTCAGATAGGTGTCATCGCTGCCCGCTGCCTCACCATCTTCCATAATAATGGCCGTATTGATCTTCCCATAGACGGTGCCATCGATAGGACCATCAGCCATTGCAGTGGCGACAAAGCCTTGCGCAACAACAGCGCCAATAAGCAGTGAGAGCGTTTTTTTCATTTTATGAATCCTCAATTATGTTAATTGTAATGTTTATCTGTAAAGGTGCAGGTCTCTACTTGGTGCGCCTCCAATGAGGCGTATTGTGAGTCGTTTTTGTTAAGAAAATGCGTCAGAAATACTACAGAATTGTTACACGCTATTCCAGACTATTTTGATCAGCTCTTTGCTATTGGGTGTTATATTGCAGAAATAATACCTTATTTATGAAATATCTGGGCGAGGTTATGGCAAAAATGACTCAACTCAAAGGCTATCTGAATAGAGTGGTGAACGGGTGCTGGTTGAGATGACAAGTGACTACCTTCAGCTTGCGCAACGCTTACGAGATCAAGCGTGTCGGAATAATCAGCGTCGTACATTGGTGCTGTCAGGTGATGCGAGCTGGTGCTACCAGCTGGCGGCGGCTATTTGTGAGCAGCTTTCGGGCCTGAGCCAGTGCTGGGTTGGTGAGGCGGTGCCGGATGGCGTGGAGTCAATCACCAACCAGCAGGTTAGAGGGGTGCTGGGGGGGGAGTGCAGCCTGCTGGTTTACGATGCTCACGACACGCTTGATGCCGACGCTTTTGCTGCCGCCGCCGGGGCAATTTGTGGTGGAGGAGTGCTGTTACTGTTAACACCCTGTTTTTCAGCATGGGCTGAGCGCGGTGGAGACAACAAAAGTGCTGGACACTTTATTCAATACTTTATCCGTCAGCTACGCGGTGCCGAGGGTGTGCTGTTAGCCGCTCAGGGAGACGTGCTGCCACCATTGCCCCCGGAGCCAGCGCAGGCTGCCCAGCCCGTTGCAGAGCACCCTTATCTTACGAATGACCAGCAGCGAGCCGTGCAGGCAATCCATCGCCTATTGCAGGGGCATCGTCGCCGACCCTTAGTGATTACCGCTGATCGCGGCCGGGGCAAGAGTGGCGCATTGGGGCTGGCGGCTGCGCAGCTTTTGCAACAAGGGGTAAAGCGAATCCTGGTAACGGCACCCAGCCGAGAGGCGGCGCGTGCTGTTTTTGAGCAAGCGGCGATGTTACTGATGGTGGAGGTGACGGATAACCGCCTAAGCTGGCAGGGTGGTGTGTTGCAGTTTGTTTCGCCCGATCAACTGCTGGCATCCAGAGAGAAAGCTGACCTGCTGTTGGTGGATGAAGCGGCCGCGATCCCGGTGGCGATATTGCAGCGTCTATTGGCGCGCTATAGCCGCATTGTGTTTGCATCGACTATTCATGGATATGAGGGGAGTGGCCACGGCTTTGCTATTCGTTTTCAAAAGCACCTTGATAAGGTGGCCGCAGGCTGGTGGAAACTGCATTTAAAACAGCCGATTCGCTGGTCTGAAAATGATCCGCTCGAGGCACTGCTCTCTAGGGCGCTCTGTTTGAATGCGGAGTTAGAGAGTGTGGATGCGGTTGTCAGCCACTTGACCCCAGAGCAGTGCTCTATCGGCCAGGTTGCTCCGCAGGTGTTATTGGAAAATAGCGCACTGTTGAACTCACTCTTTGGCTTGTTGGTGAATGCACACTATCGCACCTCCCCTTCCGACCTCAAGAAATTACTGGATGACCCTGATCTTACCCTCTATCTGATGCAGGCACCGCCAGAGAGTGGTGGCCAAGTAGTGGGCGTGCTGTTGCTTGCCGACGAAGGTGGCTTTAGTCTGGAGATGGCGCAGCAGATTCAGCAGGGGCGGCGACGACCGCGTGGACACTTAATGGCCCAGAGCTTAACAGCTCAACTCGGGTTATTGAGTGGCGCACAGTTGAATTGTGCCCGGATCATGCGAATAGCAATTCATCCGCAACTACAACGGCGGGGGTTTGGGAGCTACCTACTATCGGCTGTCAAGCGAGCATCCCAGGCGTGTAAAAGGGATCTATTGGGTGCTAGTTTTGGTGCTACACCTGAGCTTTTGCACTTTTGGCAGAGTGAAGGTTTAGAACCGGTATTTTTGGGGGTGGGGTGTGAATCCAGTAGTGGAGCACATGCTGCGCTGATGTTGCAGCCACTGAGTGATGCCGGTGAGCGATTATTCCAGAGTGCACGACAACGAGGTCGCCAGCTTTTACTGGCGCAGCTTGCGGAGCCACTGGCCACTCTAGAGGCAGAGGTGGCGCTGCTGTTGTTACAGCAACAGCAGGCGCTACCCCTGCCGCTGCTTGATAACCAAGATAAGAGCGACTTGTACCATTTTGCACATCACCAGCGTGGATATGAGCTAACGCTGCACGCACTGCGGCCATTGGCGTGTTGGGGGTTGGTGAATTGCCAGCCAGCGCTGAGTCATGCGGATGCCGTTTTGCTACTGTGCCGGGTATTGCAGCAGCGTCCGATGGCGCAGTGTATAGCGTTGACGGGGTTGACCGGGCGTAAGCAGCTGATTTCAGCGCTACGGCAGGCGGTGAAAAGCGTGTTGTCTCAGTTGCGGGGTAGATCAAAAGAGCGAGGGTCAGAATATGAAAAACCGTCGATTCAGTGAGCGCTTTGCATTCGCATCTTCCGGTATTGTAGCCGCGTGGCAAAGCGAGCGCAGCTTCCGCAGTCAATCCACTTTAGCGCTCATTATGTTACCGGCTATGCTTTGGCTACAGCCGACACTGCTATGGTGGGGGGTTATGATTATAATGGGCGCGTTAATCCTTGCAGCAGAACTGTTCAATACTGCACTGGAGCAGATGATTGACCACTTGCACCCAGAGATTCACCCCAATATCAAAATAGCAAAAGATTGTGCGGCGGGCGCGGTATTGCTCTTGAGCCTGGCGGCCATTGTAGTTACAGGTTGTATGGTTCTGGATACGGTGGGGTGAGGGGACGCGCTGCGCTGATAAGCCATCGTGTGGGATATCATCGTAAAGTGAGACCTTTGCACGAGAGTGCACGGATAAAAAAAACTAAAAAACGCCTGATTTTCGCTCTAACAACGGCTCCACAGGCTCTGCTGATCGCCATGTAAAACGATGCGAAAACAAGGGCATCACGACGACTATTATCCTTCACCCATGGCCAGGTGAATAAGTGTGAAATGGTTCGGGTATCTGCACTCTTCAGCGCATTAAATTTTACAGCTTAAATCCCAAATTTCACATAGATAAAACCCACGCTTAGACCTACACTTTAAGGGTAAGTGGCGGACTCTTGGTGGAGTCCATTCGTATCTCGGAATCGGTATCAAATTCTGAGTAGTCAAGACGATTGATGAGGACTTTATGACAGAGCAATTAACATCGATAACGACTGAGATTAACCCTGAATCAACCAATCAGATCACCTCGCTAGTAGAGCCTTCAGTAGAGCCGCTCAGCAAGAAAGATATTTTCAAAAGCGGGCTCTATCCCTATAAGAAAATGATCAGTCGGCCTGAGTATGAAAAACGCAAAAAAGAGCTGCAAATTGAGCTGTTAAAGATGCAGAGCTGGGTGAAGGAGAGCGGGCAGCGGATTGTGATCTTGTTTGAGGGGCGAGATGCGGCAGGTAAGGGGGGCACCATTAAGCGTTTTATGGAGCATATGAACCCCCGTGGCTCCCATGTTATTGCACTTGAAAAACCCACCGAGCGTGAGAGTGGCCAGTGGTATTTTCAGCGCTACATCAAACACCTGCCCACGGCAGGTGAAATCGTGATGTTTGACCGCTCTTGGTATAACCGAGCAGGTGTTGAGCGGGTGATGAATTTCTGTACTCCAAAGGAGTATCTGGAGTTTATGCGCCAAGCGGCTGACCTAGAGCGCATGTTGGTGCGCAGTGGTATCAGCCTCTACAAACTATGGTTCTCAGTGAGCCGTGAAGAGCAGTTTCGCCGTTTCCAGCAGCGTCGAGGTGACCCACTTAAACAGTGGAAATTAAGCCCGATTGATCTGGCATCGCTGGATAAGTGGGATGATTACACTGAAGCGAAAGAGGCGATGTTCTTTTATACAGATACCGCCGACTCGCCGTGGACTGTGGTCAAGTCGGATGATAAAAAACGGGCACGCATTAATGCGATGCGCCATATTCTGAGTCAGGTCGACTACCCCAATAAAGATCACAAAGTAGTCTGTGAGCCAGATCCGCTCATTATCGGCAGCGCCAAAGACGTGTTCGAAAAAGATGAATATTGCAGCTTGCGCTAAAGAGTGTTTTGGAGTGCAACCAACTGAGAAGTGAGAACAACGATGACACATAAACACCTGGTTCATGCAGAGCATATTGTGGATGCTTTTAAAAGCAAACTGAGCAAAAGTGGTGTGGAGCATGTGGGAGAAAAGCATTTTGATGAGCTTTCACTGCTCATCGAATCGGCAATCAGTACAGCAGTGCTGGAGGAGGTCGAGCACGCGATGGATAAAGTTCAGCAGACGCTGACATCACTCAGGAGAGAGGTGGAGCACCTGTAAGCTCACTCTTTTTGTAGATGCCGGGCTTGCCGCTTGGGCCTGTTGGCTTGCGCGCTGCCGGCACCCTCTTGAGAGTGTGCCTCCCCCAGAAACTTGGGGTACCCCTTGATGCCGGATCGTTTAAAATCACCCAATAGCGACTTTTCGAGTAGCGCTTTATCAAGATCAAAAAGAGTCAGTAGTCCGTGGTGAAGATACTCAAATAACTTGGCAAGTGCGATTTTATGGGTCTGTCGAGTCGTGGCAAACAGCCAGTCACTCAGGGCTAAAAAGTTATCGAAAGGTGCCTTGCCCAGAAGCAGTGGCAGCGTGTGAGAAAAGCGCCCCGAGTTGGCGATAAGATCCCAATAGCGTGTAAAGCGGGTGAGTCGCTGCATGGTTGCAAAATCAAGGGTGCTGGTGCTGAGAATATTGTAGGGCGGGTGTGGATTGAAACGGAGTTGATAAGCTTCGGTGTGGCGGATCAATGGCGTGCCTCTCAGTCGTTTCAAAATGCCCACTTGAATCTCATGGGGGGTTAAATTAACCAGCTTGTCGAAACTCTGCTGCAGGCTATTAATATCTTCCCCCGGTAAACCGATGATCAGGTCAGTGTGCATATGTGCATGGCTCTCATTACTTAACCACAGAATATTGTCACAACTCTTCTGGTTGTTTTGGCGGCGGCTAATATTGTGCTGCACCTCGGGGTTGAAGCTCTGTACACCAATTTCAAATTGCAGCGACCCTTCAGGGAATCGCTTAATCACCTCTTTTAGTGGCTCGGGCAGATGGTCAGGAATCAGCTCAAAATGAAGAAAAAGGTTCTCATCCAGCCGCTCTAAAAAAAACTCCATAATCCGGATGCTCGACTTAACCTTGAGGTTAAAGGTTCTATCAACAAACTTGAACTGCCTGGCACCGCGATCGTAGAGCCTCTGCATCTCCGCCAAAAAAACCTCCAAATTAAATGGATAAGCGCTCTTGTCCAGTGACGAAATACAGAACTCACACTTAAAAGGGCAGCCCCGCGAAGCCTCCACATAGATAACGCGGCTCTTAATATCCTCATCACTATAAAAAGCATACGGCAGCTCTAAATCAGTAATCACGGTGCTATCGGATGGGTGAATCTTCATCAATGGCTGCGGGCCATGGAGAATTTGCTGGCATAGCTTGCCAAAACTGCAATCTGACAAGCCACACATCACATAGTCTGCTAGTGCCACAATCGGTTGTTGCGAATGCTCAAAACTGACCTCAGGCCCCCCCAACACAATTTTCACTTCGGGCGCGACCTGCTTCAGAATCGCCACCAGCCGGCTGCTTTCATCAATATTCCAAATATAGACCCCAAGACCGATGATTTTTGGCTCGCCCGTCAATAGCTTTTCAGCAATATCAATCGGACGCATCTGGATAGTGAACTCCATAATTTCAGTTTCACACTGAAGCTCGCCCATATTCGCCATCAAATAACGTAAACCGAGAGATGAATGGCTAAAGCGGGCGTTGAGAGTCGCGAGAATAATGGTCATAGTGAATTTTGGCTCAGGGCAATCGGCTTTGAATGTCAGTGATTTGGCCTGTTTTATGACCAAGCTCTAGTTGAAGTATGGTTTTGTAGTCTTGGCCGCCAAATATAGATCCCTAACCCCCCAGATAGAAAGCTCTAAAACGCAAGAAGCCTTGGCTGTATAATGGTTAGCGACAAAACCCACCATCACCCAAGTAGGTGCACAGCCCAAGGCTTACGAACACTTTACCCTACAAACTCGATAGCACAAACGACTTACTCGCTTCCCGTGCGGATTTATTGGCCGTTGCGCAGTTAATAGGCTCCCTGAAGCTCACCGAACGTATTGGTCAACCCCAAGAGTCATCGGGGGTATAAGCGCTCATGTTGGTGCAGCATGCAGGCCCCGTGTCAGAACAGTTGTCACCCCTTTTCCTTAAAGTACCTCCTGCAGCTAGTACTCCTCCAAGGTGATATTGCCTAATACGGAATTGCCATCATCAATTAACACTTGTCATGAGTGATGCACGGATAAAGTTGCTTCAGTTTTATTCGTGCATCTTCTGTCGTAAAGCGCCAAT